>JAUVLC010000149.1 GCA_030595925.1 Clostridia bacterium
TTTTCAACCACTATCCAATTCCCTCTTTCTCCTACTGTCCCTACATAATGCCCTACTATATCTTGAAAACCTACGGTTTTTAAGATATCCCTAACACCAAGGTTACCCTGCGGCAGAGACCGCAGGGAATAGCAAGTTTAATCTGTTTTTTTGATTAAATCAGCTGATTTCTTCTTTAGATTATCTATTTTATAAGAACTTACCAAAAATATAGTTTCTATCCCTTTTCGCTGTACATAACATTGATTTTTTTCATTTTTATTACCCACCAATATTTCCTCTTCCTGATTGTCCTTTAACTTAATTTTTATCTGTAGGGAAGGCTTTTGCAAACCAAATTCTTTTTTATCTTCCACTGTCCGGGAATCACTAACTAAATCATCCATATTTAACCTGGTTAAATTGTTTAAATATGAATCCCACACATTAGAATCAACCTCTTCTTCTCCCAACAACCATTTATCTTCCTTCTTTGTTACTTTTATCTCTTCTCTTTTTTCCCCTTTTTTATCTGACCCGGGATAAATGATACTTATTTCCTCCAGAGCATCTTTATTTAGAGCAAGAATTGTTTTATCCCGCCATTTTTCTACTTCTTTATCAACGAAATTTCTGGATACCCCTTTACTTAAATAAACTTTTTGCTTATCCGGAAAACGAAAATAATAATGTAAATAATCTGTTCCCATTTTACCCAGAATAAAATCAACTGTTTTCTCCCCTTCTTTATTATAAAATTTCACCTCTATCCCTTCTTTTTGGTCAACTTTAAATTTCTCATATTTCTGTGGATTAGTAGAAATAACCGCTTCCAAAGTAATATTTCCTACACTATCTATTAAATTAACCATTAAAGCCTGATCTGCCCGATATTCAAGAGGTTTCACAATTTGCCATAAAGTTTCTTTTTTTTCAAAAACAAAAACTTCTTCTTTTCTATTTATTTCAATCTTAGAGACATCTTCTTTATCTAAATTAATAAAACACTGAGTCCCCTCTCGTTTATTAGACCAATAATGATAAAAACCGGCAATTAAACATAATCCTAAAAAAACAGTAACTAATACAATTAAATTTCTTATCTTCATCCTTTCTATCCCCTTTTTCTTCAGAATTTATAATTTGATTTACAAATTCGACTATTATTTACCCTAAATTTTCCAGAGTCAAATTTACTCTGAGAAACCGGCGAATTCGCCACAAAATCAGCCCAAAAAGAACAAGCATTAGCGGAACAAAAAATATATCAATATATTTAATTACCCTTCTCCATCCTTTAGAAATATCTTTAAGCGGCCGATAAACAATTTCTTTGGAGCGAATAGAAATCAAAGCCTCATCCTGTGCCAACCAATCAACAATGTTCAGAAAAAAATTTACTCCCGCCTGGTCACCCATATTAACAAATCTGGCATTACCTATTACTAAAAGCCGGGTAGGAATACTTTGTTTAATGAATTCTTCTTTGTTATCGGAATCATCTCCCCATGGAACAGGAAGAATTTCTTTGCCGGCATAGAAACTCTCAAAACTGCCCTTTATAATTACTGCTAAATCAAAAGGCCCTGTCTCATCCTCAGGGGAAGGGAGATATTGCCTTAAAGGATTTAAATCGCCGGGATTTTCTTTATACCAGCTCTTTTCCGATGATTGAGCAAGAATTTCTATTTCTAAATCCTTTTTTTCCGTGTCCTTTCCTTTTTCCGATGAGGAATCTTTTGCCTTAATCGGGTTTATAAAAGGGAAAGTAACCCTCTCCAATCCTTTCACTATAAGATTATCCTTTTTAAAAGAAGTAACTAACGGGAAAAAGAGATATTTAACCATATTATTAACGGTAAAAAGCCCCCTTTTTGTCTGCAAAGTAACCATTTGACATTGAGGATCTAAAACCAACCCCGGCCGTATTTCCACTCCATAATGTTTAAGCAAATCATCTAAACCATCATCTATTGCCTTTGCCCTAAAAGACTGTAAATCCACATCCGTCCTTCCTAAAAGAAAAGCAACCGGTTTTCCCTTCATTAAAAGCTGGTCAATTTTATACTTTTCCCAATCAGACAACTTTTCCTTAGGTAAAAGTATAACCAAGGCATCTATGTGCGGATTCTTTTTGTCCTCTTTAAAAGAAATATTTTTCAAGGTATATTGTTCGGATAAAAATTGTCCTATTTGGGGTAACTCTTTAAAAATATCAGTTTCACTATTACCCGAGAGAAATCCTAACGATTTTATACTGCTTTGGGTAATTTTCTTAATACGGCTGGTTACATCATACTCCAGGGTTCCTGTCTGGTTAATAAAAGGAATTATCTCTTTTTTATCTTCATAAAGAAAAACTAACCCCATATAGGCTTCTTTCATTTCGTACTTATCACTTTCCACCTGAGTAATTCTTACCGGAGCAATACCTGTCATTTGAGCTTCTAACCGTATTTTTTCATCTTCTGAAGGATCAATAAACTGTATTTTTATATTCCCTTTGGAATAAGTTTTATATTCCGACAAAAGGTCTTTTATATACTGCCGATTACTATTATAAGGGGCAGGAAGATTTCTACTAAAAAACGCTTTAATTATTACCGGATCATCTAAATTACTGATCATTTTTTTAGTAGCTTTAGAGAGAGAATAAATCTTTCCCCTACTCAAATCTATCCTTACAAAAACCTGATAAACCAAAAAATTTACAACCACTAATATTCCTAAGATAGTTAAAACAGAAATTACAGAACCAACCCCTTGTTTAAATTTAAAAAGATTCTCTTTTTTCATTTTTTATCTCCACCTCCTGCTTCCTATAAAATACAACGTTAAACTATAAAAAAACACACATATGCTAAGGTAATAAACAATATCCCGGGAATCAATCACTCCCCGAGCAAGATTGTTAAAATGATACTCTATGCTTAAATATTCAAATAAAGATACCAAATAAGCAGGCACTAAACTTAATACTTTATTAAACATAAAGAGCACGAAACAAATAAGAAAACTAACAATAAAAGAAATTATCTGATTTTTAGTAATCGCCGAAGCAAAAACCCCTATAGCTACAAAAGCTGCTCCCATAAGGAACAATCCCAGATAAGCCCCGATTATTTCCCCATAATCTAATTTACCTAAAAAAGTTAAAATAAAGGGATGGATTAAAGTCAAACCAATAGCTACCGTAACTAAACCCAAAGCAGCCAAAAATTTTCCCAGGATAATTTGATAATCTTCCAGGGGTAAAGTAGTCAGTGTTTCCATTGTTCCACTTTTCATCTCTTCACTAAAAAGCCTCATAGTAATTGCCGGAATAAAAAACACAAAAAGCAACGGTACATTACCCAAAAAAGCTCCTATTGTAGCCTGATTAACCAGAAACATAGTTGCCTGGAAAAACCATCCGGAAATAAGCAAAAAAACAATTATTACTATATAAGCAACCGGAGAAGTAAAATATGCTTTAAATTCTTTACTAAAAATTGTTCCTATATTTTTCATCTACTCCTTATCCCCCTCTATCGTTAATTTACGAAAAACATCTTCCAAACTTATTTTTCGGGGTATCATTTCTAAAATCACCCATTTATTTTTTACTGTCCAATGAAAAATCTCTTCCCTTAAATCCACCCCTTTTCCAATCTCAATTTCATACTCAATATTGTTGGGCCCTTCTTCCTTTATTGATACCTCAAAAATATCCTTCTTACTTCCAAAAAAATCCATTACTGCCTGTTTATCTTTTCCTTTCAATCTTAAATAAATTTTTTCCCTGCCCTGAATCATTGATTGAAGTTCTTCTTTTTTACCATCAGCAACAATTTTTCCTTTGTTAATAATTACTACCCGGTCACAAGTCGCCTGCACTTCGGATAAAATATGGCTGCTGAGAATAACCGTTTTTTCTTTTCCTAATTTTTTAATTAAATCCCTGATTTCCACGATTTGATTCGGATCCAAGCCTAAAGTCGGTTCATCAAGAATAAGCACAGAAGGATTATGAATAATTGCCTGTGCCAAACCCACCCGTTGTTTAAATCCCCGGGAAAGTTCTCCGATATTTTTCCTGATTACCTCTCCGAGAGCACAAAGTTCCACTATTTTTCTTACACTTGCTTTTATTTTACCGGAAGGAATGTTTCTCAACTTAGCAACAAAATGCAGGTATTCTATTACCCCCATTTCCGGATAAAGCGGATTAGTTTCCGGCAAATAACCAATCCTTTCCCTCACCTGCAAAGAAGACTGATAAACATCATAACCTGCTACAGAAACCGAACCAAAAGTTGCCGGCATATAACAAGCAATAATCCTTAAAGTAGTCGTTTTTCCCGCCCCATTGGGACCTAAAAACCCTAATATCTCTCCCTTGTCTATATTGAGAGAAATATTATTTACAGCTACCTGCTCCCCATACTTCTTAGTCAAATTGTTAATCTCAATCACTCTTGCTTCCACCCCCTATTTCGTATTTAAAATAATTTGTTTCAATTTAAAACTTTAGTATTTATTCTTTGTCTTTGTCTTTGTCTTTTGCCTAAATCCCCCTAACCCCCTTTTTTAAAGGGAGAAAAATTGTCTTTTGTCTTTGTCTTTATTTTTATTCTCTCTTTTAAATTTGTAGTCGCAGAGCTTGCTCTGCTTGTTCTTTAGTTTTTGTCGAGTAGGCCGGTTTCTCCCAATGCTGCAGGTTGAAGTTTGTTTTCTCTGTTTTCCGCCTGGTTTCCCGACGGTGCCACAATATTTCAACCATACACCGAATAATTCCGACCCCTCACAGAACCGTACTTGAAGTTTTCCCTCATACGGCTCTTCAAGAATGCTTAACCTTAATGTAACAAAGTATACAGCGTATCTTCTA
>JAUVLC010000153.1 GCA_030595925.1 Clostridia bacterium
ATAAAGGGTGCACATATTGAGAGGGAATATCAACTGAAAGGCGGATTATATCATTTCGCTCATCCTCTGCTACAATATAGGTGATGGGATAAGTTTTATCATCTGAGGTCTTTACCTCAGCAGAGCTTGCTCCTTGAAGCACGTGATAATTAGTGATAATATCACCGCTCTGGCTTATAAAAAAACCACTACCTAGCTGTAAAAATTCTCCTTTATCATCATAAGTAAAAACAATAACAGTAGAGGGTTCAATTCTTTTTATAAGAGAAGGTAGACTTTCAATTGATTCTTCTTTTTGTTTAGGCAAGGAAGGCAGGGCAGGCCTACTCGTAGGCACTTGAATTGTTTTACCCTCTTTAACATTTTTTAAAAGTTCCAGGGAAAAACCATTTTTATAGACTTCTTTGGCATAACATTCCTGTTCTTCCTTCGGTAATTTCTCCAACAAATCAATAAATTCTTTTTCATATGAATCGAGATCTTCAAGAGAAGAAAGATAGAAGTTAAATATTGAGGGAAATTTACCTTTAATGTAATCATCCACACTAATTGTTTGAGAAGAGACTGATAAAAATAGAGAAAATATGATGATAAAAACAAAGTTTACAATAATTACTGAAAGAAGGATATTTTTTTTCATGATAAAATCACCTTCTATTTTTAATTATTATTAAGCTAATTTTTCAACACTATTCTAATATAATAATACAACATAAGTTTTAAAAATCCTTCTTTTTCTGGAAAATAATTGATAAAGAAAAGCCCTTCAGCTTGTTTGCCAAAGGGCTGGAAATTGACGAGCTCCCCCTATTGGAAAGCTTTAGAACTTTTAAGGGAAATATTTCACTTGAAAATATAAGATTAATAAGCTAGTTATTCATTATTACTGATAATCTTCAAACACTTTAATCTATAAAATGTATACGAATAAAAACTTTACAATTTAATTACTAAAGAGTTAAGGGTTCTAAATTGTTAAACTTGGTGGAGGCTGGTAGACGATTTTCGCAACTTTTGCATGAGGGAGGAAACTGAAAATATTTACCTTAACTTGGAAGAAGTCATTGGAATCTGTTAAGAAAGAAAATAGACAGAACCTCCGATAAAGAAATTCTGCCTATCTTATTGGCAAGCTACCCGGGCTGGTGTCTGAAAGCGTTTTGATATGGGATAATATTAAAATCAATATAGATAGGATAAAACATGGGAAATTTAGAATTGTCTGTAATTTTCAATAGTATGAATAGTTAATTATAGTTCTTTTTATTTTCCTCAGAATCAAAAACAAAAACATCAAGAGGACAAGTGATTCCAATTTTGTTCTCTTAATAGTTTTTGTTAAATAGAACCTTCTTTTTCTATATGTCAAATGTTGAAACCCTGTGATTTCCTTGTTCTTGGAGACATATCTACCTTTGGCTTGAATCGTGAAAGTATGACAAGGAACATCCCGCTTGTACTGAGACCAACAAGAAACGCTAATACAATCCTATCGACTATAAACGCAATCCAATTTGGCATGTCTTTACTCTTTTCTACAACCTAACGCCAAAGCTCACCTGCCGCTATAGAGCGTAGCGGAATAGCGGTCAGGTGCAGTGTTTTGTTAGCCCGAGATTTATTCAGTTTTTACATTTTTTAAAGGCATAAATTTTTTAAAAAGGCCTGAAAAAATATCCATGGACACGTGAAATTTCATCTGGAGGATCAAACAGAATTTGAGAAGGAGTTCCAAAAGCTTTTGAATGATATGGGTCTAAAGTTATTGCTTCTTCGTGGAGCTTATTTCCGCCTTCCTCATCGCCTGTAAGGAATTTAATCATGGCCAACTTACTTATTACAAAGGCTTTCAAAGGATTTATTGGTTCGGGTTGAGAGTTCAGATAAGTTTCGAATGCATTCTCAATCAGGGGAGCTACTGAATCAACCATCTCAGGATTTTGCATGGCCTGCATCATATAGTATCTTCCTAAATCCACATACAGAATATTTTTCTTTGAGTTAAGACTAATTGCTTTTTCAAAGCATTTCGTTGCTTCTTCAACATTATCGTTATGCAAGTATGCTCTTCCCAGTGCCTCATGTACATCAGCGTTGTCCATTTGGTTCTCTTTTATCTTTTGCCAGAAGGCAACATAGTTTGCATTTTCCGGCATTACAATCTCCCGCGCTTTGGCTCCAAACACAACATCTGCTTCTTCTAACTCCCGAACATACTTTTCAGCCTTAACTGAATCACCACCCATATTCGACGGAAGCATTTCAAAAAGCTCAACAAGAAACAACTTTGCTTCGTGATAATCAGGTTTCAGGATAAGAACAGATTTATAGGATTCAACAACTCTCGTAAAATCCTCGCTAATATCATCCTTACCCGTTTTTAAACCCAAATTTAAGATAGAGTAATTAATTAATCCTTTATAATATTGATAAATCACATTATCAGGGTCATTTTCCACTGCCTTTTGGACGGTTTGCTGAATATCGGCCATACCGCCGCTTATTAGTTCACTGATATCTTCCAATCCCATGTGGTGTTTTGTCCTGGCAATTTCATACCATGCAACGGCATTTGTAGAATCTTCAGATAAAACTTGTTCCAGGATTACTTTGGCAGAATCAGCCTGACCATTCATTCTTAATTCATAGGCTTGCAGAACTGTCTTGTTTAACTTTTGACCGGTACAAAGCACAAACGAAATACAAGCAACAGCAACACTTAAAGAAACTATAATAAAATACCTTTTTAACATACTTTTTGTTTTCATAATGATTTCCTCCCTAAATTATATTTCATTCAAAATCCTGTCGGGCTAACATTTATTTTTATCTTTATTCTGCATTTTTATATTACATTACAGAAATAGGTTTTGAATTGCATTTTTTTTCTCCTTTTTAAAAGATTTCAAATTTAATATCAGATAATCTTAAAGCTAATTTACATTACCTCCTTTCTTGTTTATTTGTCCCTTGATTTTCCTAGTGACCTTAAAGGTAATATTCATAGATTAATCTTTCAGAAGGACCCTGTTTAAATGGAAATAGTAGCATAAGTCCTGTTTGGTTACTTGTGTAAGTTGACATAGTACATCGGTAATCTTTTCTTCTTTATCAGGATTAAGCTTAAAATAGGATGGCATAACTATTAGAATGATGGGATGGTTTTTAGGGAACATCAACTAAAATATGGTTAATGTAAAAGTAGAAATATTGAAGGGGGAGTTAATCTTATTATGATCTTTGATCATAAATTATAGGAATATCTTCTATAAAATGACGGTTTGAAAAAGTCTAATCTAATATTTAATTAGTTATAAAAATTAAACTTTGTATTTGGTGGAGTATCCTCCTTAAGATTGTTAGTTTATCATGCCTTCTTTATACCTCTAATTAATATATATGTCAAATAATATTTTTACTATGACTTAACTTATAAAGAGCCAACAAGAAAAGAAAAAGCCCTTCGGCTAAAGCCAAAGGGCTGGAAATTGTCAAGCTCCCCCTATTGGAAACGTTTAGAACTTTCAAAGAGGATGTTGCAATTGATAGTATTAAATTAAATCAGTTAGTTTTTCAGTAAACTAATAAAAATAACTGTTATTTGACTTGCTTGCTTAGACGATTTTCGCAACTTTTTTATATTTTACTTTTTTATCTCAGCCAGGGCCATACGCTCAATTTCAAATATTGATAAACCAAGGTCTACCAATTTCATATAACGTTCATTCATCTCCTCTGCTCCAATATCTTCAATAAGAGAAAGGGAATATTTTGAAAGATAACCACCTATATCAGTCGGGTCCAGGCCAAAAACCCAGAGGGGATTATTTTTTTTACGCATATATTTATACATGACTTTTATACCATCATGGATGTTTTTACCCTCAATAAAACTCTTTAGAATGTAGGTAAAGACAATTTTACTACCGGGAGCAGCCTGGGCTACATATTTCAAAGTACTGTCATTAGCTTCTTTTGAAATATATTGGGTAACCCCTTCCCAGATAAAAAGGGTTTTGGAGGTTAAATTGTATCCTGCCTTTTTTAATTCAGTATCAAGACTTTGCTTCTCAAAATCAACAGGAACGTAAATAACATGAGCCGGAAGCTTTCCCAATATTTTTTCCATTTTTGCTTTTTTCTGTTTTATTACCGATGGATGGTCCACTTCAAAGTAAGGTATGCTTTCAATACCTGGAATATAATATGCACGGCAGTCCATTCCGGCACCCAGGTTGACTACTGTTTCTACTTCCTTTTTTGCAATACTATCTTTTAATACATCATCTATATAACGAAAACGGCAAAACATCCAACCCATAATCCCGGGGGTACTTTTTTCTTTCGATTTTACAATGGCATTATTTATTTTGGGTGAACGTTGCAGAAATATGAAAAATTTATAAAGAGGTGGTGCTATTTTTTCAGAATATGGATCTTCAAAAAGTCGCTTTTCTTTCGGATATAAATTTCCTGTAGCTCTCACCCAGGAAACACCTACACCTGTTTGAATTGCTTTCATAATACCTCCCCTTAACTAATTTAAATGTTTGCATTGCGTCTAATGTCAATACACGCGCACTGGTGCGTATATATTATTATACAATCCAACCTTAGAACTTATGCGCTCTAATTTTGATAATAAACAAACACAATATATTT
>JAUVLC010000132.1 GCA_030595925.1 Clostridia bacterium
GATTAAAAGAGTGTATAGATTATTCAAAAATAATGTTAGAAGAAGCAAAAAAAGAAAAATTGAGCCCTTTAATCTTTTAGAATATTATTATGAATAAATATATAAAAAAATTGTAAATAATATATAAAGTAGGTAAATTGAAAAGCTTACTATATACTGTACATAGCAATTTATGCTGGAGTATTGTTGATACGTTAAAAGGTGATATATGTTCGGGCAAAAAGTTATAATATTTAAGACATTTATAATAACTGTTTGAAATAGTCCGAAAAAATTAATAACAAATATAAGGATGTTATGTAAGATAATATTGTCGAAAAAAAGAGGGAATTTGTCAAGGAAAAGGGAAAAGTTATGATGATTAAACCAAACTGGCACATTTTCAAAGCAAAATTTAGCGAAAACCCTCAAGATAATTTTGAGTGGTTTTGTTATTTATTATTTTGCAAAGAATTTAATAAACCGCTCGGTGTCTCAGGGTATAAAAATCATAGACATCTCGAACATGACCCAATAGAAAAAGACAAGGAGGTAATCGGTTGGCAGGCAAAATTTTATGACACACCCTTATCGCAACATAAATCAGAAATAATTGGATTAATTGAAGGAGCAAAACGAGATTACCCAAATATTACAAAAATTATTATTTATACAAATCAAAATTGGGGTCAGGGGAAAAAACAAAATGATTCCCAAGTAAAGGTGGATATTGATAATAAGGCAAAAGAGCTAGGGATAGAAATAGATTGGAATCACATGGAGAATTTTTTCAAATCTCCATTTGTATCTGTCGATAATGAATTGATATCTAAGAATTTTTTTACTTTAGACAAAAGTATTTTTGATCTCATTGATGAGCAACAAAAACATACCGAAAATATATTAAATGAAATACAAACCCACATTGATTTTAGTGGTAAAACCATTGAAATCAAAAGAAACGATGTTCTCGAAAAGTTGAAAGATGAATCATCACGGGTTTTGGTTCTGAGTGGAGTTGGGGGAGTTGGAAAAACGGCACTTATTAAAAATCTCTATGCGCAGTTAAAGACAGAGGTGCCTTTTTACATTTTTAAAGCAACTGAATTTGAATTAAGAAATATCAGCCACTTTTTCAAAAACTTCGATTTTCAGGATTTTATCAAGGCTCATAAAGAGGAAACCAGTAAAACTGTTGTGATTGATTCTGCTGAAAAACTACTGGATTTAAAAAACCCCGATTCGTTTAAGGAATTTTTAACTATTCTAATTGAGAATAATTGGAAAATTATTTTTACAACAAGGGACGACTATATAGAAGATTTGAATTATCAATTTTTTGAAATTTATAAAATTATTCCGTTCAACATAAATTTACAGAACCTAGAACAAAATGAACTTGATTCAATTTCATCTACATACTCTTTTAAACTTCCTGGAGATCAGAAATTATTAGACTTAATTAAGAACCCATTTTATTTGAACGAATATTTAAAGTTTTATAAAGACGATGAACAGTTAAATTATGGAAGTTTTAGAGATAACTTGTGGAATAAAAATATCAAAAAATCAAAGCCAGCAAGAGAACAGTGTTTTTTGCAAATAGCATGTAAAAGGGCAAATGAGGGGCAATTTTTTCTTAATCCGGACTGTGAATCAAATGTCCTCGATGAACTTACAAGAGATGGGATTTTGGGCTACGAAACAGCCGGATATTTTATTGCGCATGATATTCATGAAGAATGGGCATTGGAAAAGAAAATTGAAGTAGAATTTACAAAAAAAACAAATGGCCAAGAATTTTTTAAAAATATAGGACGGGCACTTGCAATTCGTAGAAGCTTTAGGAACTGGATATCAAAAAAACTCTTATTAGAAGATGGAGAAACTAAGAAATTTATTGAAGAAGTTATAAAAAACGAAGAAATTGAGCCGTTCTGGAAAGACGAAATATTAATTTCTGTTTTACTTTCAAACTATTCGGAAAATTTTTTCAGTAATTTCAAAGATTTATTGTTGGAGAATAAACAAGAATTTTTGAAAAAACTAACTTTTTTGTTGAGAATCGCCTGTAAAGAAGTTGATGAAGATTTCTTTAAACAATTAGGGATAAAAAGAATAAACTTATTTACTTTAAAATATGTTCTTACAAAACCGAAAGGACAAGGCTGGAAGAGCATTATTAAATGTGTTTATGAAAACCTAAATACCATAGGCATTGGAAATCTTTATTTTGTTCTGCCAATTATTCATGATTGGAATACTAAATTTAAAACAGGAGAAACGACAAAATACTCCAGCTTAATCGCGTTAGAGTATTACCAGTGGATTCTTAAAAAAGATATTTATTTTTCTCGTGATGACAATGTAAAAGATAAAATCTTACAAACAATTCTTTATGGTTCTAACCAAATTAAGGATGAGCTAAAAAAGATTTTTGAGGAGATTCTAAAAAATAAGTGGAAAAATCATAGAGACCCTTATTATGTCCTATCAAAAACCATTTTGACAAAACTTGAAGGTATTTCAATTTCTCAAGTTCTTCCAGAATTTGTTTTACAATTAGCTGATTTGTTTTGGTCATACACTCCTAAAAAAAACCGTTTTTATTCCGACTCAAGAAGGGGAGTAGAGCAATATTTCAATATAGAAGAAAATCATTCTGACTACTATCCAGCAAGTTCATACCAAACACCAATTTATTGGCTTCTTCAATCTGCCCTAAAAGAAACAGTAGATTTTATTTTAGAATTTACAAATAAAGCAGTTGAATCTTTTGCTAAATCTAATTTTGCAAAGAACGAAGTTAAAGAAATAGAAGTTTATATTGGTGAAAATAAAACAACTAAACAATATATATGCGATAGGCTTTGGTGTACTTACAGAGGCACACAAGCATCCCCACATGTCTTAGAGTCGATGCATATGGCTTTGGAGAAATTTTTTCTTAAAAATGGCAAGCATATTGACTCAAAAACGTTAGAAAGTTGGCTTCTGTATCTCCTGAAAAAAACAAAATCTTCATCTATCTCTGCAGTAGTAGCAAGTATAGTGTTGGCATATCCGGAGAAGATTTTTAATATCGCAAAAATTCTTTTTCAAACAAAGGATTTTTTTCTATACGAAACACACAGGTGGGTTTTGGATCAAGGACACAAAAATCAGTCCTTAATGCTAAAGAGTAATTTTGGTGTCGATTCGAAAAATGATGTTTTTGAAAACGAAAGATTGGAAGCGTGTGATGATAAACATAGAAAGTGGAATTTAGAACATTTATTTTTAAACTATCAATGTTTCAGAAATGAGAAAACAAGTGAGCAAGAAGCAGAGGAACGACAGAAAATACTATGGGAAATTCTGGATGGCTACTACAAGAAATTACTCCCTGAATCAGAACAAACCGAATTAGATGAAACTTGGCGGCTTTGTCTTGCAAGAATGGATAGAAGAAAAATGAAGCCAATAACAAAAAAGACAGATGAGGGAATTGAAATTCACTGGAATCCCGAAATTGGACCTAAATTGAAAAAGAAAAGTGAAGACTCTCAAAAAGAGATTTTTGAAAAAACAAAATACACCGCGCTTAAACTGTGGAGTCATTACAAAATTGGAAACGATGAACGATACAAACAGTATGAACATTATGAAAATGACCCCAAGCTTGCACTAAAAGAGGTGAAAGAAATTATCCCAAAATTAAAGTTGATTAAAAAGCCAAAACATTTAGAACTTGAGCATACGGAAGATGAGATTTTTTATCTTTTAAATTATTCCATCCCCGGAGAAGTTTGTTCCGTTTTAATACGAGATTACTTTGAAAAACTTTCAAAAGAAGAAAGTGATTTTTGTGCCAGTATTATTTTAGAAGTAGCTTTTTCGTTCTCTGGTCCTAATTATCAATATCAAGGAACTGATGGCACACGATCAGTAATTTCTGTATTACCAGTATTATTAGAAAAATTCCCAAAAGAGAAAAAAAATATAAAAGAAATTTTGCTGTTTAATTTATTCAACTGTTATTCATTTGATATAACTGGCACAAGTTTTAATGTATTTTCAATTATGGCCATTCAGAAGATATGGAAGACTAATTTTGAGGACGCACAGTCAATATTGATTGGTTATTTATATTTGAAGTCAAAATATGATGCACTTAGAGAAAAGATACGACAGGAGAATCGAAAGAGGAATAGATATAACCCACAAGAGAATGAGGTAATGGACAAATTTTTGAAGGAACACGAAGAATATTTACAGAAAGTCATAAATAATCAAGTATTGATAGATGATATAGGAGATATTGAAACAATAGATTTGTATATATTAAAAACTGCTTTTCAATTGATTCCCTTGAAAACAAAAGATAATGAGCACAAAATAATAGTCAAAAGAATTATCTCTGCTTTTGTTGAAAAATTAATTTCAAACAACAGAGACGACAGGATTGATTGTAAAGTAAGGCATGATTTTTTAGAAAAATTAGCTTATTTTGTATTGAGTTCTCCAAAAGAAGAAATTCAAGAGTATATAAAGCCGTTTCTAGATAAATTCAACAGTACAGAAACAATTGCTGATTTGTTTGAGAAATTTATATCTGCCGAAGATTATTTAAACTCATATGAAAATTTTTGGGAAGTTTGGAATTTATTTAAAGAGAAAATAGTTGAGGTTTGCAAAGAGGGAGATGGTTATCGGTCTGTTGATAAGATTATAAAAAGCTATCTTTTTGCTCAAAACCTGTGGAAAGAGTCGGCTACTGAATGGCACACATTTAAGGATGATAATAAAAGATTTTTTAAAGAAATTTTAGAGAAAATTGGTCACTGCCCTTCAGCTCTATATGCAATTTCAAAACTATTAAATGATATTGGGAGTACTTACTTAGATGATGGAATATTATGGGTATCGGACATGTTAACTAAGAATCAAAACTTACTTACTGCCAAACTTGAAATAGAAACCGTTTACTACATAGAGAATCTTGTCAGAAAGTATATTTATAAAAATCGCACAAAAATAAGAGAAAAGAAAAAATTAAAAAATGATGTTTTGGTGGTATTGGGTTTTTTAATAGCAAAAGGTTCTGTCATCGGATATATTTTGAGGGAAAGCATAGTTTAAGTATAATAATTGAAAGCGGTGTGCCAACGATGTTGGCATATCCCAAAACGGCGGCGAAAAAGAAGCGGGAAAAAGCGGGGCGAAATTCCTCCCGGTTCTCCCTTTCACCTTGCCTGTTCTATAGAGTAGGGCTTAGGGTGGGGAGGGATTTAAAAATCAGTTTGTGGCTTTTCTCTGAAAAAAGTTTGAATTTTGTCCAAAATACGTAGCCATACTTGTTTCATTCGAACTAAATCTTTATAAATTAAGCAACATTACCAAACAAAGAAAGGGGAAAATTATCATGGGCTTTGAATGTTGGAGGTATCAGTTTGACGGAGCTTATACTTCTCCTGATTTTTTACAGTCAAGATCTGGAGTTTATGTTATTTGGTGCAAGAGCGGAGGTGATTGGATTGTAATTGATGTCGGAGAAGCCGGTGATGTAAAAGAAAGGGTTAGTAATCACGATCGTGATGATTGTTGGCCTCGAAATTGCTCAGGCACAATTTATTATTCAGCAACTTATACACCCAATCTGCAACAAGCGGGAAGAATGGAAATAGAACAAAAAATAAGGGAGTTAACAAATCCGCCTTGCGGGGAACGCTAATCCTATATTTAATGAAAATGTCTGGAAATTTATAAAAGAAGATAGTATTGGGGAAGATTTTGACTTTTTAATAATTTTCTTATACTATATTTAAAGGGAATCCAGTCATTAGAAGTATTTATTACTTTTTGCTAAGGGCTACCAGTTTAATTTTTCAGTGGCTAAAACAAAGATTTTTTATAATGTAAAAAGAATAAAAAAGTTGTAAAAAAGCCTTTTAATGTTAAAAAACATTGGGAGGTGAAAAAAATGATAGGAGGAACAACGATAAAGATTTTGTGGAAAAAATCCGTAGATAGCAGGAATAGAGAAGTTGAAAAATGGAAGGCTGCTTTTAAGGCAAAAGAAAAAGAATTAAAAAATATTAAAGAGAAAAATAGTGATTTAATATTTTTACCTACTTGTGATTT
>JAUVLC010000179.1 GCA_030595925.1 Clostridia bacterium
TAATATTACACATATAATTAATTATGTCAACAATTTTTCTAAGTATTATTTAAAAAGAAGTTTGCCTTGCGGGGAGCGGGAAAAACCGGAGTGGAGTTGTTTAATGTTTGCAGTTTGTTTGCGAAGTGATAACGGAGCAAAGTAACTGGTGAACGAATTTCTTGCGTGAGCAAGAAAAAAATGTTTTTGAGTGCTAACGAAAAATCATTTGGTGAACGAACAGACATTAAACAAATGGAGCGGAGTTTTTTTGGGGGTGGGAAGGTTAGGATTTGTTTTTTAATAATAAAGTCATTCTTACAAAGCATTAAATTTTGGAAGCTCTATATTATTTTCTTCAGCAATTTTTTTTAATTTAGAATTAAATTTATAATAATCTTCAGCACTCTTTACGCTATAATATTGTGCTTTAATTTCTTTAAATTCTTGATTAGATAAAAACGGACTTAAAATTTCAATTGATCTAAAAGAATACGTTATTACATTATTTGTATAAAGAATTTGAGACATAGAAATCCCAAACATGATGAATATAGAGATAATAAGAATAATTAAACTGTAATAGACCTTTTTTGAAAGGACAAATTGAACTATTTTATATACGGAATCTTTGCTTTTTTCTCGGCTTTTTTTTACTGCATAAATAAGCCCAAGTGGGAACAAATAGAGAATTGGACATATTGCCAAGACCAAAACATATAACATGAGAGAAGAACGTTCATGAAACCCCTTTGCCGCATTATCATAAATAGAATCTTTATAGGAATAAATTGAATCTTTATAGAAGCATATAATATAATCCATGATATAATCCATGCCAATTATGGTAACTTCCACTACCCAATCAACAATATGACTAAAAACCCGTTCCCAAAGACCACAACCAATGACTCCAAGAAATACTGCAAATATACTACTTAAAAAAATTTTGATAATTTTATTTCTCATATTGATAATGAAAACCTATCGGATTTTTTCTTTGCTTTTTATCTTTTATTTTTTCAATATAACAAAGTATTTGCAAAGTTGCCTGATGTGCCAATATCATACAGTGGTGCTCTTCAATTGTCCCTTCTATAATTATTCCGTTATGCCCTTGTTGGGTAAGATTCTCTGCCCTTATTTTCACTCCATTTGACAATATTACTAATATTACTGGTTGAGAATTCTCTTGTATAGATTTTTTCCAGAATTCAATCCTTTCTGCAAGATGTTTAATTAAGGCTCCGGATGATTCGTAAAAGTGCTTTTCTGCTTCTGTTGGTATTTTAATTTTACTTATATCAACAATTTTAGGCAATGCTAATGTCTCTCCAAAATCAAAGCTTGGGAGTGCCATTAAATTATCAAAAAAAGAGTCCTCTTTTTTACTTTTTCCCATTCTATCCTCTCTTTCTTTTTCCCTCTTAATTTTTTATTCTTAAATTATCCCCTCTTTTGTTCGTCTTAAAATATCATATTTTAAAAAAGTATTCAAGGATAAAGTCAACAGGGAAGTTTGTTTGTGGGGGTGGGAAAACATAAGGAACATCTCTATCTCTCCAACCATTCCCCCTTTTTATCATAATTATGTGATTTGGGTTCTCCACACGCATTACAAACAGAATCAAAGCAGGGTTTTAGAACATCCTTTGCCTCAACGTCGTAACTTTCAATAAGCCTTTCTGGTAGTAAAAGATTGTCTCGGTCAATTTTATTCTTACTACGAGCATTATTTTTAAAAGACATCAAATATCCCTTAACCCCAGTGAAAGTTAAAAAAACAAAAATCGGCAGTTTAATTTGTAATTTCTTAAACATTGACAAATAGCTATCAAGTGTCTCAATCAATGCTTTTTCGTAAGCACTACTAGGAATAAATTCTCCATCTAGTAACTGTTCATCTACGGCTTCAATAATTCCATTTCTAAAGAACTGAACATAAGATTTTGAATTGTAAGTTAAAAACCCATCATAATTATATTTAATATTGCTTCCAATAACATATATTTGCTTCATAAGCTTGGCTTTTTCATTATCATCAATGGATATTTTATTTATATAATAATTTTGGTCAAGGTTGAATGAAATCATTGGTATTAAATGAAAAACGACTTTTGCATTACTACTCAATTCTATAGGGAGTTCATTATTATTAGATACTTTTGATATTCTGTTTTCTCTAAATTTTCTAACCTTTTCTATTTCAGCTTCAGTGATTTTGCGAATCTCTTTTTTCACCATACTTTTTTTCTCCTTTTATCTTTATTTTGGTTTTTCCGGAGTGCTTAATTGTTTTATGGTGGCTTCCAGGGTGTTCTTTTTCTTTTTGAGTTTTTTGTAGGTTGTTTCTATGGATTCTAATTCTTTTGATGTCTTGGCTGAATCGTCTTTTAGTTGTTTGACCAGGGCTTCGGTGGTTTCAAATTTGTATTCTTTGCCGGAAATTTTTGTGGTTAGTTTTACCATGGGGGACTCCTTGTTAGATGAATTAGTTAAAAACTTTAATAGTAATTTAAGACTGTAATCTTATATATAATCGATAATTCTAACAATATGATAATACCCATCCTCCATTTCTCTATCACTAGCTTCGACAATAACAGTTTTATTAGCTCCACCACTTAAACAAGGACCCAGGAATAATTTTCCCCTTTCATCTTCGTGTATCATTTTAGTATTACTTTTTTTCACCCATCGACTCTTTTTTATCTTCAAGAAATACTTCATTAATAAATCTCCTTGGATTTGTATTTCTATTTATGATGCCACCAAATGCGTACTTTATTTATAAAAAACCAAAGAAGACCCATAAAAATAAGTATTCCTGCAATTATCGATGAAAATCCTTCCTCCCCGCCAACAAATAAAAATATAAATCCAATAATAAAAATAAGACTTGCAAACAAATTATGCTTTTTTAATTTCTTACTAGTGTGGTGTTACATAAATAACTTGACATTAGAAAATTTGTTTTATATAATATTATGAATGAACATAACCGAACGTATCATACTTACTTCAAAAGAAGAATCAACTATAAACCGTTGGTCACAAGGGAAAAGATTTCC
>JAUVLC010000185.1 GCA_030595925.1 Clostridia bacterium
TTTTATCATTTCCCGATACAATTCTTCCCCTTCTCTGGACCGCTCTCCTATTCCGCAAAAAAGGCTCACCCCTTCATGCTCCAAAGCCATATTGTGAATCATCTCCATAATCAGAACCGTCTTGCCGACTCCGGCACCGCCAAACAAACCTGCTTTCCCGCCTTTTTCCAAAGGAGCCAAAACGTCAATCACCTTTATCCCGGTCTCATAAATATCTGTGGTAGTAGTCCGTTCGGCGAGAGAAAGAGATTTTTGGTATATGGGGACTAATTTTTTTGCGGATAAAACTTTTCCTCCGTCAATCGGTTCTCCGAAAACATTAAACATTCGCCCCAACAATCCACGCCCCACAGGCACTTGCAAAGGATGTCCCAGATCAATTATTTCGTCTCCTCTTTTTAATCCTTGAGTAGGAGTTAAGGCTATTCCTCTAACCGTATTGGCATCAAGATGAAGGGTTACCTCGATAATCGCTTCGCCGGCTTTCAATTGGTAATTAATCTTGGGAAGCAATTGCGGGAAAAAAGCATCAACAACACTTCCCCGGATTGCTCTTATTTGCCCTTTGTTTATTTTCTTATTATCCATTCGGACATCTCCACAGAAAGAATAAATCTGAAAATTGTAATTTTAGCGGGTACATTATTGTATGTTATTTTAAATTTTATTTATTATAACACACCCAACAATTAAGAAGTTACATTTTTGATAAATGTAATTTTCATTGGCAGAATATTGGAAGGGGAGATCCTGAAGCACGTGTATTCTAAATTGAGATGACTGTCTCTTGTCATATTCTAATCATTTGAGAAGACATTGGGAACCTGGACTTATCAGACCCTTTACGAAAAATTAGAAAAAGTTACTTAATTACTGAGCATGAACAGCCGTCTCCTGTTCATATGCTGCGCGTATGGAGTAAATCCACTAATTTATTAGTATTTTATAAATATTAGATAAGCTCTGTCTTACTTAATGTTTCCCATTTTCTTCTTACATTTTTCGATTCTTTTATCCCAATTCCCACTCCAGCCTTGCTCTTTAGCAATTTTTGAAAGCCGAATAACTTCTTCGAAATTTTTCTGTTTTTCCATTATTATACATAATTGCTTATATCCTACATGCCCTGGGAGGGGTAAACCCATTTCTTTTATAAATGCTTCTTTTGCTTTTTCTGATATACTAATTTGTTGTTTGCATGCTTCTACAGCTGATGATAAAGCAAATTCATCATTATCTCGGTTACGATAGTAAATTTGTATTTTTGATTGATATAAAAAATGTAGATCCAAAAAAGGAATTTTATCCGAGGCTAATTCTTCTGCTTTTTTAATTATCTTATAACCGATTTCACGATATTCTGGCTTTTTAAACCAGCCAGATAATCCTGATAATAGCCCTATCACAGTCTGACTTGTGGAAGATATTTTACCTTGAATAAGCGAATCCTCACCTATACCCAAAGGGTTATAAACAGAAAGTATAACGTTTTGCTCTTCTTTTGTCAGGTCGCTTAACCACCATTCTTGAAGTCCAAAATATCCAATTTCACCTTCTATTTTCTTATTTTTTCTAAATAGGCTCATTTTAAAATCTCCTTAAGTGGTTTTGTTTCATATAATATTTCCAGCATATACGAAGTTACGCCCAAAAAGGATAAGTTATCGGGGTCTTTATTCCTGACAAATAGTTTGATTAACTGTCGAGAATAAAGACCCCATTTCCTCTGATAACAATAAACTTCAAGCATGGAATCTTCTTCATTTTTAGAACATTTATTAAATAGTCTTATAATAAAAACCCCCTTAATCCCTGTAATGTATTTTTATAATATTTCCAACTTACCACAACCCTCTTTTGAATAATTTTTTAATTTATTAACTCCTCTTTGTCTTGCAGCAATTAGTTCTTCAGTTGAGGGGGCTTCGAACCCTTTAACTTTTAAGTCTTTAGTTATACAATTTATTGTGTGGTCATAAAGACGATAAAGCAGTCGTATAATATCTTCGATATGCTCAGGATATTTTTCGTATAATTGTTCATCAGAATATTTTTTAGCTATCTCACGCCATTCGGTAAACTCGGTAAAATCTTCCCAGAAGGTCAATTGCACATTTTTTGAAAGAATTGGCATATAACTACGCATAAACTTCTTCAATCTCTCTGTTTTTTGAAATATTTTCCTAGCGTGTTCCCTTTCTTCTTTTAATTGTGGGCTTTCGTCATTGTCAAAAAACTTTGGGGATTTTTTACAATCTTTAGGCCATCGTAAAATTTCAATTCCCGTTTGTGTTAGCTGTGCTGATGGTAACTCCCATAATAATTCAGCGAGACAATAGGTAAGTTCGTTATATGCCTTAATTCTTTCATGGATGAGAATATCTTGAGTATGTTCTTTTCTCAACCAGCAATGTTTTAGCCAGTCAGAGCTAATTACGGCGAGCCCACCAATAAAAGCGCTTATAAGAGTAAGAGCCGGAATATAATAACATGGTAACATCTTAAAAACCTCCGATTCTATTAATTTATTATTAATAATTTAAATAAGGACACACTCTTATGGTTTAGCTTTCCATTTTACGAGGTCTTCCTCTAGGACGTCTATCTATAGTAATACCTAAAGCCTCAATCATTCAGATAAGAAACTCCTCATGTCCTAAGGCTCTTCCGTTAAAAGTTACCAAATTATTGAATTGGCACACCTTTTATTTATCTAATTAAAAAGTAAAATATTAATTGTCTAAGAAAATGGGATGTGCTTGGGTTCAAGTTGCAAATGCAACACTTAACTTTGGTATAAAATACCAAAAGAAAGGAGTTGCATATGTCCCATTGTTATCAGTTAAGTATTAATGAACGTGAAGAGATCAGCCTTGGATTAGCCCAAGGATTGAGTAAAAACTATATTGCACTATCTCTTGGTCGATCATCTAGTACCATCT
>JAUVLC010000053.1 GCA_030595925.1 Clostridia bacterium
GGGAAGTGCCCGTGATCCTCAGGTTGCCATAGACTCAAATGGGAATGCTCTTGCTGTCTGGGAGCATCATGATGGGACGGTGTATAATATCCAGGCGAATAGGTATGAATCCGGGAGTTGGCAAACGGCAGGACTTATTGAGACAGATGATACGGGAAGTGCCCGTGATCCTCAGGTTGCCATAGACTCAAATGGGAATGCTCTTGCTGTCTGGGAGCACTATGATGGGACGGTGTATAATATCCAGGCGAATAGGTATGTAGCAGGTGTAGGCTGGCAAACGGCAGGACTTATTGAGACAGATGATGCGGGAAGTGCCACTGATCCTCAGGTTGCCACAGACTTAAACGGTAATGCTCTTGCTGTCTGGGAGCATGATGATGGGACGAGGTATAATATCGGAGCAAATAGATATGAATAGTGTTTAAAACAGGAAACTTTTCTCTATCTATTTTCCAACAAAGTTTTGCCATAAGGGTAGGTAAAATTGAGGATGTAGATGGATTTTAGATGTCGTTCAATGTGTTCTTTGACCCGATTGTTTGTAAACTTCTTGTGTAATTACCCTATAATCTAAAGCCTCCTTTTTTGGCTTTAGATTATAGGCGATGTCCCCTATTTTTCCTCGACCAAGCCGGTCATTTATCGTATGGGTGCGGCTACTTTGCAATCGATGTATTCCCCGGAAATGACTGCCCACAGTGCCGGGTTTATCATTGAAGTAGTTGAATAAAATTAAAATTTACTTGACATTACGTACATAATATGGTACGCTTTAAATAGGAGGTAATTAAAATGACAGTACTTACAGTTAGTAAAGCAAGAGCAAATTTATATAAGTTGTTGGATAAAGTAGCTGAAGCGCATAAGCCAATACAAATTATCGGAAAAAGACATAATGCTGTTTTAATTGCGGAAGAGGATTGGCTTGCAATCAATGAAACAGTATATCTGCTTTCCATTCCGGGAATGAGAAAATCTATTCTCAAAGGATTAAAAACTCCTCTTAAGAAATGCGATAAAAAGTTAAAATGGTAAAGTGGAAACTGGTTTATACAAAACAAGCACAAAAAGATGCAAAAAAACTTTCTTTTGCAGGATTACGTCAAAAAGCAGAAACTCTTCTTGAAATCTTAGAAAAAAACCCTTTTCAAGTTCCCCCTCCGTTAGAAAAATTAGTAGGTGATCTCGAAGGAGCTTATTCCCGGAGAATAAATATTCAACATCGACTGATATATCAAGTTATAAAGCAATATAAAAAGATAAAAATTATTCGTATGTGGACACATTATGAATAATCAGTTTTAGTTTATGTCTTAGAGGACATACTACCCTGATTTTGATATAGTCCGTATAAAAACAAATAGATTGACAGATATTTTGCCTTATTAGAGAGAATATTTGTTTTTTTATTGCATAATATGCAAAAATATAGTAACTTAAAAGCATAGCGAAAAATACAATAAAATAATAGCTTTGTCTATTAATTGTTAGCTCAAAAATATAATATAATTGGAAAATTTTAATGACAGGTTTTAGGGTTGACTTTTCAATATTATTAAAACACGTATCTGATTATTGGGCTAAACATATAAGGCAACGGGATGAGCTAATAAGGAAATTATTTAACCTCGTTATTGATATTTCAGTTTGTGGTTATCATAAACAAGAATCACAAGCGGAAAATAAATACAAAATTATTTTTTCACCTAATTATTATGGATATGGAAATCCACCTCAATATAATGCTTCTCAAATTGTTTCTCGCATTGTTGAAATTTTAAAAGAACATGGGTGGGAAGTTCCAATAATTGCTAATATTCTCATAAGATTTAAGTTGTTTCTTGAAGATTACAAATGGGAAGAAAGCAAAGACGGAGATAAATTTATTATATTTACCATAAAAAAAGATGAAGGTATTGAGGACTTTAGAAAAAAATATCAATATTTTATAGATCAGATGCAGAATTTTATTTATTCGGAATGGTCTCATAAAATTACGATATTCAAGAAAATCATATGTTTTACAGTTTTTAGCAGTATTATCACATTAGTAATATTATTTTTATTATTAATAATTTTTATTCCCGATTTATTCAAATTCATCATTCAAAATTATGTAGATGGAATTTTTGTTTGGATAATCCTTTTAATTAGTTTAGCGGTGGGGATTTCTATAACATATTTTATTTGTAAAAAACAAAAAAAATAAGCATAACAAATTGATGAAACAAAATTGTATTTAGTTTTGCTATTAAATTAAGAGGGATATATGGATCACAGTATAAAAACAATTGTATGCCTTGCAAATTCCAGGAAAAGTTCTGGCAGATGTATTGCTGGAAAGCTTTTGGATTCCGATAAAATAATTCAAGAATGGATTCGACCGGTTAGTGCACGCCCAAACGAAGAAATCTCAGAAGATGAAAGACGTTACTCAAATGGGGAAATGCCCCACGTTTTAGACATCATTGAAGTTCCCGTTAAGGAAAAAAAATCAACATTGTTTCAGAAAGAAAATTATTTAATTCACGATACATATTACTGGAAAAAGCTTGGAGGGTATAGCAAATCCTTATCAATGATAATAGATTCTCCAAAGCTTTTATGGAATAAGGATTGCAGCAGTTATTACGGAAAAAATGATAGAGTTTCCAAGTCGTCTGCTGGCTATTTCAATGAATCTCTTTATCTTATAAAGCCTTTAAATCTTGAAGTGACTGTTAAAATTGAAGGCGAAGAATTTAATAATCCGAAAAGAAAGATTCGTGCAAAATTCAGATATAATAAAATTGATTACATTTTTTTGGTTACCGATCCTAAAATTGAAAAAATGTTTTTGAAACGTGAAAATGGCGAATATCATATAACAAAAGATAATGTATTTTTATGTGTAAGTATGGGTTTACCATATCAGGATGGCTATTGCTATAAATTTGTCGCGTCTATAATAGGGATATGATTATGAAAAAAACATTGTATACAATCGGATACTCACACTTTTCTTTATCTGAATTTATTAACGTTTTGAAGATGCACAATGTTAATGCTATCTCAGATGTTAGATCCGTTCCTTACAGCAAATATAAACCAGACTTTAATAAAAATGTTTTGGAAAGGGAATTAAAAGAACAAGGAATTGAATATGTATTTATGGGAGATTACTGTGGTGCAAAGATAAAAGATCCTAATTGTTATGTTGGACAAAGAGTTGATTATTCTCTTGTTGCAAATTCAGATGTGTTTAAGATTGGTATTCAAAGAATTATTAAAGGTCTGGAAAAATTTTCTATAGCACTTATGTGTGCGGAAAAAGATCCAATAAGATGTCATAGGATGATTCTTGTTTCAAAAAATATCAAAATAGAACATTCAGATATTTTCCATATTGGGTCAAAGGGCTATTTAGAGGAGAATCTTTTTGCAGAGAAAAGATTAATGACTTTGTTTGGGTTGGATGAACCAAATTTTCTTTTTTCTGAAAAAGAACGTGTGGAAGAAGCTTATAAAAAACAAGCTATGAATATTTCGTTTGAAAAAGAAAAGATAGGAATCTTGTAATATGCTGGATATTATAATATATACAATTGGATTTACAAAAAAATCGGCACAAGATTTTTTCACAACGATACGAAAAAATAAAATTGATAAGATGATAGATGTTAGATTAAATAATGTTTCTCAACTTGCAGGTTTTGCAAAAAAAAGAGACATGGAATATTTTCTTAAAGAGATTTGTAACTGTAAATATGAGCATTTGCCCATGCTGGCGCCAACGAAAAAAATATTAGATGGATACAAAAGAAATCAAATTACGTGGGATGAATATGAAAGGATGTTTTCTGAATTATTGAAAAAAAGATCCGGTATAATTGAGAAGTACTTTTTGTCAACGAAAGAAAGAAATATTTGTTTGCTATGTAGTGAACCTACTGCAGAAAAATGTCACAGGCGATTGGTTGCCGGGTTTATACAAAGACAGTTAAAAGAAATTAGAGTAATACATTTATAATTTAACAAATCGCTGCAGTGAACTTTTTCTGCGGCTTTTCCATTCCAAAAACTGCTGATTTTGTTCGTTAGGCATAATAAATAATTAACAAAAGGGAGGAAGAAAAAAATGGAAGAAACAAAAATCAACATGCCGTTATTAGGAGATGAATTTCCGGAACTGAAGGTTCAAACGACACACGGGCCAATGAATATTCCGGGTGATTTGAAAGGGAAATGGTTTGTGCTGTTTAGTCATCCTGCGGATTTTACTCCGGTTTGCACAACAGAATTTGTTGCATTTCAAAAGAGATACGAGGAATTTAATAAGCTTAAGTGTCAATTGATTGGAATGTCCATTGATCAGGTATTTTCTCATATCAAATGGGTTCAATGGATAAAAGAAAAACTTGATGTTGAGATTAAATTTCCGATTGTTGCGGCAAATGATTCCGTTGCCTTAAAACTTGGCATGTTGCACCCGGGGAAAGGGACAAACACTGTCCGGGCAGTATTTATCGTTGATTCGGAGAGTAAGGTTCGTTTGATAATGTACTATCCGCAAGAAGTCGGCCGAAATATGGATGAAGTTGTTCGAGCAGTTAAAGCACTTCAAATATCAGATAAACAAGGCGCTATGCCGGCAGGATGGCCGAATAATGAATTGATAGGAGACCGTATTATTATTCCTCCGGCAAAAGATGAACAAACGGCCAAAAAAAGGCTGAAGGAATTTGAAGGATATGATTGGTGGTTTTGTCATAAACCGCTTGAAAAATAAGAATGATTAAGTGCTTCAAAATTTTGTCTTGACAAACAACCGGTAAGTTAGTAATATACTAACATACTGGAGAGAATAAAAATGTTTATGAATCTAAGGAAATTAGCGTTAACGGAAGAATTTGATTATAATCTTATTGTTTGTGCGTTATCGAAATATAAAAATCCTCGAGTTAAAATAAATGATTTGCTTAAAAAAGGTAAAATAATACGGGTAAAGAAAGGGCTTTATGTGTTTGGCCATGAGTTGTCCAGGCAGCCATACTCAAGAGAAACATTGGCAAACCTGATTTATGGCCCCTCATATATTTCTCTTGAATATGCACTTTCTTTTTATGGTTTGATTCCTGAACGGGTGGAGGCCGTTACCAGTGTTACAAATAAGAGGAAGAAACTTTTTACTACGCCTCTCGGAGTTTTTTCATACCGGCACATAAATCCTGCTCTTTTTTCATATGGCATAACTCTTTACAAAGTAGATAATTTTCATACAATTTTAATTGCTACTAAGGAAAAGGCTCTTAGCGATTTGATATATTTCTCAGATAAAATTATTGATGAAAATCGGATGGGAAAATACCTTTTTGAAAATTTAAGAATCGAGGAAGGATATCTTAAAAATTTTAATTTGCAGAAAGTTAAAAAATTAGCCCAATTATATGGGAAAAATGTTAAAATTTTTTATAAATTGCTTAAGGAAATAAAATGAATGATGCAATAAAAATAATGTTATCCCGGTATAATTGCCGGAGTACGGTTGATTATGAAAATGCTTTGAAGGAAATCATTCAGGAAATAGCACTGCTTGGTTTTTGGCGTTCAAAATTTTTCGAAAAAGCTTCTTTTTACGGAGGATCGGCGTTAAGAATACTATATGGACTTGATCGATTTTCTGAAGACCTGGATTTTTCACTTTTGAATAGAAATAAAAAATTTTCACTTATGAGTTATTGTAAGGCTATTGAAAATGAACTGAAAAGCTTTGGGTTTTCTGTAACTATTGAAGAAAAGAAAAAAAAAACACAAACGAATATTGATTCTGCCTTTATTAAGACAGGGACATTACAAAATATGATTATGATTGATACCCCCAAATCGGCAATTAAAAGAATACATCCGGGAAAAATACTAAAAATAAAACTAGAAGTTGATGTAAATCCTCCGCAGGGCTTTCGGGTGGAAGCCAAATACCTTTTTCATCCGGTACCTTTTTTAATTAATACCTATGTTCAGCCGGATCTTTTTGCAGGGAAATTACATGCGGTCTTATGCAGGTCATGGGGGAATAGGGTAAAAGGAAGAGATTGGTATGATATGGTATGGTTTGTGGGAAGAGATATAGCGGTTCATTTGAAACACCTTGAAAATAGGATGAAACAAACAGGATTTTTAAAGAAGAATGCCTGTTTAAATGAAAAAACACTAAAAGGAATGCTTTTAGAAAAGATTAAGACTACAGATTTTGATAAGGCTAAAGAAGATGTTGAAAATTTTCTAAAAGATACTTCATCTCTTAAGCTTTGGTCGGGGGAATATTTTCGGGTTATTTGCGATAAAATTAAAACCGTTTAATTCGTATTTAAGTTGTAATTTAAAAAAACAGGGGAGTGTCAGAAAAAAACAAATAAAATATAGTAACCTTCACAGTGCAGTAGGGGCCACAATAAAATAAGAATTTCGATTTATTAATTGTAAAGATAAACAAAAACAGTAAAAGGAGGGACAATGCCAAGAAATTTAAAAATTCTCAAAGAAAATGAGTGGTTTTTGGGGAAAGACGAAAAACAGGGTTATCCTGTAAGTTACAGATACGTGATTTGTTATTCTTTAAGGTGTTACCTTTGTTCAATAGACTTTAATAAAGACTCAGGAATAAAAGCGTTGGAAGAGTTAAAGAGCAGTATTGAAAAAAAATCATATTTTAAAAAGGAGTGCTTTTTCGAACTTTTTCCATTAAAGGAAGATTTAGGGTTTGTCGTAGTAGATCAATCGAATGGAATTTATCCATTAGTAATTTATGCGGAAGAAACAGGAGATTGCAACCAAAAAGTTCTTGCCTTTCAGATGTCAATTGATGAGGTAATTAAAAACTATAATAAGGTTTTTAATGTTTTTTCGGAAGACAAATCTGCGGATTGGACTAAAGAATATCAGGAAAATCTATTTGGAAAAGCAGGGTTTATATCGTAAAAGGGAAAGAGAAAAACAAAGAGTTTTTCTTGCATCTTCTTTAAAAATATAGTAATCTTAATGCCATAAGTGGAAAATAAAATAGAATACGAAATATAAATTAATTTCGTAAGGGAGCGGGATAAAATGAAAAGAATTAATGTTTTTTTGATGTTATTGGTGCTATCCATAATGGGAATAAACTTATCCCAGGTAAAGGCTAAACCCATTGAACTTGATGGGACACTCGGCGGAGCTTTAGCCCGGTATTCGTATACTGATGCTTACGGGGAAGCCAATTCCATTACTCCCTTAAATCTTAGTTTGGGAGCAATGGTTCTTTTTTCAGAGGATGGACAGCTTCTTTTTGATTTTAATACGGAAGAAACCCAGATTGTAACCCCAGTGCGTAATACCCGGATCGGCCTTGGTTTTCAACAAAAATGAACTACCCTGTGGCAGAGACCACAGGGTATCAACAACCTAAAACAATCGTAATTGCACTGCTTCTGGCTTATACCCTTGATCCTTAATATATTTTTCAACCACTGTCCAATTCCCTCTTTCTCCCACTGTCCCTACATAATACCCATCACTCCAAAATTCTCCTCCCCACAATTCTTTCTTCAATTCAGGAAATTTACTGAATAATTCTTTTGCTGTAATACTTTTGTATATTCTTACCACTTGCCCTACACTATATTTTGGATGGAAATTACATAGCAGGTGAATATGATTCTGATCACATCCTATCTCTTCCATCTCTATTTCATTTCATATCTCTCTTCTATTTTTTTGCTCACCTCTTTCATTTCTTTTGTAATTCTATCATCAAGCAATGCTTTACGATATTTTACAGGAAATACTATGTGGTAATGTACTTCGTATGCACAATGATATGCTTTCTTTACTATCATAATGCCCTATTATATCTTGAAAACCTACGATTTTCAAGATATCCCTAACAGCAAGGTTACCCTGCGGCAGAGACCGCAGGGAATAGCAAATTTACTTCCCTGGTTAAACAAGAAAGGAAAAATGAAATTGGGGTATAGGTTTAATGGGTATTCCGATAGAATAAATAACAATAGCAGTTTTAGCGGTAATGAATTAAGTTTGATATCAAATTTGTTTATGCGAGAGACAATGAATGTTAAATTTAAATACATCTTTTTTGATAAATCATTGGATGATGATAATGCGGATTATAATTATCATAATATTGTTTTGGGTACTGATATGAAATTAAGAAATAATCGTGATATCCTTAATCTTGGGTTTGATTTATTCAAAAAAGATGCAGGGACTGATGCTGCTTGTTTTGACCGTAATGCGGTCGATGCGCGTTACGTAAGGGAATTATCGTTAGGTGATGAAATAGAAAGTGCAATTCATTGGCGGGGAATTAATTATGCTTCTGCAGGGGATGTTTCAGACCGTAATGAAACCGGGTTGGAGTTTTCTTATTTAAATGGACACAATAAGGGGACTACCCGCTGGGGCGGAGAGTTTTATTTAGAGCGTTATCCGAATGACGAAGGGAGTGAATTTAATCTTTATGAATTTTTTTGTAAACGCTCTTTGTATTCGAATGAAAAATGGAGGAGGAGAAGTTCTAATCATAGAATTGAATATTTTGATGTTAACCTTTCTGAGGCTAATGATTATTTTGAATGGCTCTGGGATATAGATGCTCATTCGTACTTTAAAAAAAACAGAGGTTTTTATCTCAATAATGGACTGAAAGTAAGAAAATGGATGAATAATAATGATGTTATCAAAAATCAGCATTTTTTGGAGGATATTGTGAGTGTGGGGATGGAGTGGAGCTCTTTATCTCTGGGTTCTTTTTCCATAGGGCCTGTATTGGGGCATAGATTTTATCAGGATCCCAACGCTAAACGTAATGATGTTTCCAGTGATGACTCACTGTTTAAAAATCCGGCTAATTTTCTTTTATACGGGATAAAAATGGTTAGTGGTTTTTCTTTAAAAAAGGGGATGAACATGAATATAGTTTATAATTACCGGATGTTTTTAAATTATATGGGGAAACCGGAGAAATTTAGCACGGAATTGTCGGATTTATCTTTACAATTGAGGCAGACTATCGCAGATAATTTACAGCTTTCCTGTGATATTGCTTATGCTGACAACGCTAATGATAATGGGCCGGTTACAATAGGTGTAAATAAAATGAATGCGCAAATGAAATTGGAATATAAATTTAGTAAATTAATAGGGGAATAAAAAAATGAAATTAAAAAAAATAATATTAGTTTGTAGTCTGTTAGCTGTTTTAAATCCTTTACAAGGATTTACCAAAAGCAAGGATCCTTTTGGGGTGTTTATGCGAAAGGAAGCTATGAATAAGCTTAATAAAGAGTCTTATGCTAAATTAATATTCGATTTAAACGAATATTGGATTGAAAAAACAGGTGCGGATATTGCCGGCGATTTTAAATTGTTTTCTAAGGTGATGGATATTGGTAAGATAAATACGGCACTGGAAGTGGGAGAAAAATTATATGCCGGGGATTATAAAAAAGCAATAGGAGTAGCAGAACTTGCTGTTTTGTCCGCTTATGTTCCTATAGCAGGACCGGTACTGTTGGCTGGAAAAGGCCTGGATGCCTGGATAAATTCCTTGAGTGCGGATATTTTTGCTGCTAATACTAAAAAAATATACAAAGATGTATTTAAAACCCAGCCTGTTTATTTCGAAGAAGAAGGGGTTGATTTGTTTTATAATTATATTCATAAATCCGGAAAAGGGAAGTTAAAGGTAAGGGCATGGTTTTATGAATATGCTAAATCAGTAAATAATTCACTTCCTTCGGGATGGCATATACCCTCAAATAGAGAAAAGACCAGAACTCAGGTAAGAACGGTTGTTAATACCCTGCGGCGTGATATGATTAGTTTAAGAGAGATGGAAAAAAAGAAAGAGGAATTAAAAAAGCAAAAAAAAATATTAAGAGAACAACTTAATGCACTCAAAAGATTTAATCGTTTTTTGGATTCCAAAGCAACTAGAAACTGGATTTTGGGAAAAGTTAAAGAAATGGATAAATCCCAGAAATTAATTGATGAAGTACCGCTGATGATTGCATCGATGGAAGAGTCGTTCAATCAATTTATGAAATATTATAGGTATTTTATGCAGTTGGTTAATTCGGGACAGGCGGTGGAGATGACCAGAAGAGGTTTGGAGGTAGACGGAGGGCCGGGATGTACCTGCCCGACGTATATAATAGAAAGAGGACTTTCCGGAAAGGCATCTTATAGTTTAAGTCAGGCAGCATCGATAAAAAGTAAATTTAGGTCATATGAAAGTGATTGGCGGGTGATGCTTAGAAAATTAACACAGTTGGCAGAAGACAAAGAGAACTTAAAGGTTAAGGTTTCAACTAAGGATTTAGCAGAAGCACTTGAATCAGCCAATAAAACTAATGAGTTTTATTTTACTTCCGGAAATAGAGTGGAGATACTTTATGCTGAAATGCAGACTAAACTTAATGAACTCGACATAGGAAGGAAAGATTCCACCATTAATGCTGATACTATGCCGGATGGCCTGGATCCTTTGTTTGTGCCTAATGTAATGAATCTGGATAGTGTTCCTGCTACACAGAGTAGTGAGTAGAGAAAACTGTATTATTATATCCATTTTTTTTGTGTAAATTTTTTATTAAAAAATTTTATAAAAAAAAATCTTGACAAAAATATAATATTTTTCTATAATTAGCACTCTTGTTACTTGAGTGCTAATTATTTTTTTTTACACAGGAAGAAAATAAATATGAACTTAAGTGAAGAATATAAAAATTTATTAAGGAAAGGGGTAAAGAAAAATGAAAGTAAGACCATTAGGTGACCGGGTTTTAGTAAAACCTTTGGAAACGAAAGAAGTAAAAAAAGGAGGGATTATTATTCCTGATACAGTGAAAGAAAAACCTCAGGAAGGGGAAGTAATTGCCTTAGGAACAGGGAAGATTACTGATGAAGGTAAAAAAATTCCTATGGAAGTCAAAATAGGAGAAAAAATTTTATTCAAAAAATACGGAGGAGATGAAATAAAAATCAGTGATGTGGAACACAAAATTTTAGACAGAGAAGACATTTTAGCGGTAATAGAATAAAAAAATTATAAAACAAGGAGATGAGCAAAGATGGCAAAACAATTGAAGTATAAAGATGACGCTATGCAGACAATGAAAAGAGGAGTTGACCAATTAGCTGATGCAGTAAAAGTAACATTAGGACCAAAAGGACATTATGTTGTTCTTGATAAAAAGTTTGGTTCTCCTACCATTACCAATGATGGAGTAACTATTGCCAAGGATATTGAATTGGAAGACCCTTTTGAAAACATGGGAGCTCAATTAGTAAGAGAGGTTGCTTCCAAAACTAATGATGTAGCCGGAGACGGGACGACTACGGCAACTCTATTAGCGCAGGCTATTTTAAAAGAAGGATTAAAAAATATTACTGCCGGGGCAAATCCAATACATGTTAAAAAGGGAATTGATAAAGCAGTAGAGACAGTAACAGCAGAGATAAAAAAAGCAAGTAAACAGGTAAAAAGTAAGGAAGAAACATCTCAGATAGCTTCTATTTCCGCTAATAGCAAGGAAATAGGAGATTTGATTGCTGATGCGATGGAAAAAGTAGGGAAGGATGGGGTAATTACAGTAGAAGAAGGTAAAACCGCAGAGACTACTTTAGAAGTGGTAGAAGGAATGCAGTTTGATCGTGGATACCTTTCCCCTTATTTTGTAACTGATCCGGAAAGAATGGAATGTGTGTTGGAGGATGTGCAGGTTCTTATTACCGATAAAAAAGTAAGTTCCATGCAGGAATTACTTCCTCCCCTGGAAAAGATAGTTAAAACAGGAAAACCATTTTTATTGATTGCTGATGAAGTGGACGGAGAAGCGTTAACTACATTGGTAATAAATAAATTACGGGGAACAATTAAGGGAACAGCGGTGAAGGCTCCTGGTTTTGGTGATCGTAGGAAAGAAATGCTGCAGGATATTGCTATTCTTACAGGTGGCTCGGTTATTTCTGAGGAGCTGGGATTAAAGTTAGAGAAAGCTTCGCTGGATATGTTAGGACAGGCAAAGAGGGTTATTATCGACAAAGAAAATACTACTATTGTCGGTGGTGGTGGTGACAGCAATGAGGTTAAAAAAAGAGTTGGTCAAATCAAGAAACAGATTGAGGAAAGTACCTCTGATTATGATAAGGAGAAGTTACAGGAAAGATTGGCCAAATTAGTGGGTGGAGTAGCGGTTATTAATGTAGGAGCGGCTACCGAAACCGAAATGAAAGTAAAAAAGTTTAAAGTGGAAGATGCTATGCATGCTACCCGGGCAGGTGTTGAAGAGGGGATTGTTCCCGGCGGGGGAGTAGTTTATTTAAATGCAATTCCTATTTTAGATAAAACAAAAATCAATGATGCTGATGAGCAGATTGGGATTAATATTATAAAAAGAGCTTTGGAAGATCCTATTCGGCAAATAGCTACCAATGCAGGATTGGAAGATTCTGTAGTAGTAGATAAAGTAAAGAACGGAGGATCAGGAATTGGTTTAAATGCGGAGACCGGAGAATATGTGGATATGATAAAAACTGGAATAGTTGATCCGGCTAAGGTTATTCGGATCGCGCTGGAAAATGCTGCCAGTATTGTTTCCTTGTTACTTACTACCGAAGTTTTAATTGCGGATATTCCTGAAAAGGAAAAGCCGGCCATGCCTTCGATGCCACCAGGTGGAGGAATGGGTGGAATGGGAGGAATGTATTAAGTAAGAGAAGTAAAATTTGATTTAAATGAAATAAGTGAAAATAGTTTTGGGGCTTCTTTCTACCGGAAAGAAGCCCTTTTTTCTTGACTTTTAATGGTAAAAGTAGTCTAATTAAAAATCAGAAATTGAGAATCAAGAAGAAAATGTTAGTTATTTATGTTAATTTACGAGAGAATAGAAATGAAACATTCTGATTTTGTTCACTTGCATAATCATACCGAATATAGTCTTTTAGACGGTGCCTGCCATATTTTAGATGATTCCGGGAAACCGGGGACATTTCTACAACAAGCAGAAAAATTTAAGATGCCTGCTCTGGCCATCACCGATCACGGAAATATGTTTGGGGCTATTGAGTTTTATCAGGCCTGCATGAAGATAGGCATTAAGCCGATTATTGGTAGTGAGGTTTATATTGCTCCGCAATCAAGATTAAATAAGGAAGCTTCCGGAATTGCAAAAGCGGCTTACCATTTGACCCTTTTAGTTAAAAATGAAATAGGATATAAAAATCTTATCCGTTTAACCAGCATAGGATATCTGGAAGGATTTTATTATCGTCCGCGCATAGATAAAGAGGTTTTGAAACAATATAATGAAGGGTTGATTGGGCTTTCCGGTTGTATGAAAGGGGAAATTCCCCAGTTGATTTTACAAGGAAATATTGATGCGGCACGGGAGCTTATTGGTGTTTATCAGGATATTTTCGGAAAGGATAACTTCTATTTAGAACTTCATGATCATGGAATTGAGGGACAAAAAAAAATAATAGAAAATCTTCTCTTGTTAGCTAAACAATGTGATGCTCCCATGGTTGCCACCAATGATACCCACTATCTTCTAAAAGAAGATGCTGAAAGTCATGAAGTTTTATTAGGTATTGGCACCGGTAAAACTATTGATGACCCTACCCGGATGCGTTTCAGCACGGAAGAATTTTATTTTAAATCACCACAGGAAATGAAAGAGTTATTTTCCTATGTTCCCGAGGCAATAAGAAATACCATTGAGATTACGGAAAAATGTAATTTAGAATTGGAATTCGGAAGAATTTATTTGCCTCATTATGATGTTCCATCGGGATTTTCTCCCAATTCTTATCTTGAAAAGTTGTGCAGGGAAGGAGCAAAAAGTCGCTATGGGCAGATTTCTTCCCAGATAGAACAGCGGTTGCAGTATGAACTTGATGTTGTTAAACAGATGAATTATTCTGCTTATTTTTTAATTGTCTGGGATTTTATCCGGTATGCAAAACAGCGTAATATTCCCGTTGGTCCGGGGAGGGGTTCAGGGGCGGGGAGTGTTGTGGCCTATACCCTGGGAATTACTAATATTGACCCTTTAAAATATGGACTTTTGTTCGAGAGGTTTCTTAATCCCAAAAGGGTTTCTATGCCGGATCTGGATATAGATTTTTCGGATGAAGGAAGGGAAGAGATAATAAATTATGTAAAAAACAAGTACGGGGAAAAAAATGTTGCTCAAATTATTACTTTTGGAAGTATGCAGGCACGACTGGTCATTCGTGATGTAGGTAGGGTGTTAAACATTCCTTTAACTCAGGTAGACAAAATTGCTAAACAGATTCCTTTTGGAGAAGGAATTTATTCGGCATTAAAAAAAGTAGAAGGTTTAAAAAAACTGGCAAATGAAAATCATGATATTGCCCGGTTAATAAAGATTTCTTCGAAGTTGGAAGGGTTGAAAAGGCATACAGGTGTGCATGCGGCAGGAATAGTTATTTCCAAGGATGATATGACCAATTATGTTCCTTTTGCCAGGGGTGCTAAAAATGTAATTACTACTCAATATGAGGGTAATTCCCTGGTAAAATTAGGTCTTTTAAAAATGGATTTTCTTGGACTTCGTACGCTTACTGTAATTCAAAAGGCAATTAATTTAATTAAAGAAAACAATAAAAATGAAAAAATACAGACAGAAGAAGACTTTCCTTTAAACGATGAGAAAACATATCAACTTCTCTGTAGAGCCGAATCAAGCGGTGTTTTTCAATTGGAAAGTTCCGGAATGAAGGACCTTTTACGTAAAATAGCCCCAACGGAGTTTTTCGATTTAATTGCTCTTCTTGCTTTATATCGTCCGGGACCCATTGGAAGCGGGATGTTGGATGAATTTATTAAAAGAAAACACAAAAAAGTGGTTATTACCTATGACCATCCGCTATTAGAACCTATTTTAAAGGAAACCTACGGGATTGTAGTGTATCAGGAACAGGTAATGCGTATAGCTCAGGATTTAGCCGGATTCAGTTTAGGCAGAGCGGACCTTTTACGTCGGGCTATGGGGAAAAAAGATTTAGATGAAATGGAAAAACAAAGAACGGAATTTATGAAAGGGGCCCAACAGAAAGGAATAAAAACTAAAACAGCAAATAAAATTTTCAATACGATGTCTAAATTCGGAGCATATGGATTTAATAAAAGTCATTCTGCTGCTTATGCCTTGATTTCTTATCAAACAGCCTATCTTAAAGCAAATTATCCCCTGGAGTATATGACGGCTCTTTTAAATAGTGAAATTAATAATACCGATAAAATGGTTCAATATATCAATGAATGTCAGGCGATGAAAATTCCTATTTTTCCTCCCGATGTTCAGACAAGTTTTCATAATTTTGTTTTTGAAAAAGAAGGAATTCGTTTTGGCCTTTTAGGAATAAAGAATGTGGGGGAAGGAGCAATTAGCTCATTGGTAGAGGCAAGAAAAAAGAAAGGATTTTTTGAATCTTTTTATGATTTTTGTTATAGGGTAGATTTACATCATACAAATAAACAGGTAATTAAAAGTATGATTAAAGCCGGTGCGTTTGATTCTTTGGGTGTTTCGCGGGCACAATTAATGCAGAAAATGGATGAGATTTTAAATAAAGCTATCAGTAGACAAAAGGATAAAATGATTGGACAAACATCTATGTTTGAAATGATTGACGAGGAAAAAGAAGCGGAGGAGAAGTCGAAGAAAAAATTAGCTGAGAAAAAAGAGGAATGGCCGGGAAACAAACTTCTTGCTTACGAAAAAGAAGTTTTGGGTTTTTATTTTAGCGGACATCCGCTTAAAGCTTATGTGAGAGAAATAGAAAAATATTCTACTCATACTATTAGCCAATTGCATGAGCAGGAAAATATTAATGGCGATAGTATAAGTGTGGGTGGGATAATTACTCATATTAAACGCATTACAACCAGAAAGAACGAATTAATGGCAGTATGTATTCTGGAAGATTTGGAGGGGAAAATAGAAGTAGTAATTTTTCCCAGGAATTATAATGATGGGATAATCCGGTATTTAAAAATTGATGAAATTGTTATTGTAAAAGGCAAGGTGGATGGGAGGGAAGAGCGAAGTAAAATTTTAGCGGATGAAATTATGCCTTTATTGTTAATCCGGCAAAAAAAGATAAAAAGTCTTTGTATAAAAATGGGTTCTGATGTTTTTAATAAAGAAGAAATTTTGCATTCGTTAAAAAAAATAATGGAACAAAATGAAGGGAACTGCCCGGTGATTTTTGATCTGGCAATACCCGAAAAGAAAAATGTGATGATTAATTCAATGAGCCGTATTCTCCCTTCTGAAGAAGTAATTGTTGAAATTGAAAAAATTTTTGGCGAAAAAAGTGTGGAAATAAAAATAGAAAAGTGAAGAAAAAATATTTTTTCCTTATTGACAAGTCTTTTTCGCCATTTTTTTTATGATAGAGGTGTGTGTCCGATGATAAAATAATCATTGGATAGCGATTTTTAGCACTAATTGTTATTTTCCGTTATTTCAGAAATTGTTTAAGTCTATCTTCATCTACCTGTCTGCGTGCAACGCACAGGCAGGAAAGATTCTTACCCGAGGCTTCGCCCCGAGGCAAGTCTGCGAGAATTTTAGT
>JAUVLC010000040.1 GCA_030595925.1 Clostridia bacterium
ATAAAAAAAATAGGATTAAAAATATATATAGAAACTAACGGTACCTGTTACAAACAATTTGAAAAAATTAAAAATAAAATTGATTTTTTAGCGATGGATATTAAACTACCTGCTGACTGCAAAAAAAATTATTGGCAGGAACATAAATTTTTTTTAACTTTAGCTAACAATAAAAAAACATTCCCTTTTATAAAAATTGTTTTAACTGCCAAAACCCCTCAAAAAGAAATAGAAAAAGCTGTAAAACTAATAGCAAACATTAACAAAAACATTCCTCTCATTCTTCAACCGGTTACCCCCATAAAAAAAATACTTCCACCAAAAAACGATATAATCCTTACTTACCAATCCCTCGCCGGAAAATATTTAAAAGAAGTACGGGTTATTCCGCAAATCCACAAAATATTAGGTCTAAAATAGTAAAATAAAAACCCTTTTTTATTCTTCTTTTTTCTTTTTAAAAGATTTCATCCAATCTGAAAATTGATTCTTTTGTTTTGCTTTACGCTTTTGTTTATAAGCTGCACCGGGAATATTAGGCCCAATTTTATTTTTAATAATTGCTTTAATTTTATTAGCAAACTTTCGGGTAACTTTGACGTTATTAAAAATATTACCTGTTTCTTTCACCGTGAAAGTATCCTCAGCAAAATAATGGGATGAAATGGTAGCTGTATAGACCAGTGCGGCCATTTTGCCTAACTTGCCGGTTGATTTACTCCTGCCCACAACTTCTTTAACCGAGGCCGTGGTAAAGACAGAGATATCTGCCTCTACTTTTGGCCTGGCAGTGGAACCCAAACGTCCATGACGTTTTCTTTTTACCTGCTTAGCGGCATTATTTACTGTCTTCTGGTCAACAAGTATAATAATAGTATCTTTTTCGAATTCTTTACGCAATTGAGGGAACAACCTGCCTTTGGTATTTGTTTTAAGGTTTTGGGCGACATCAGTCTCAAAAAGCGCTACAATAATGGGGTCTTTGGATTTCCTTTTTTCAGCTTTGTTTATTTCTTCCAGGTAAACAACTCTTTGTTTTTCTTTTTTCGCTTCTTTTTCTTCCATCCATTTTGCTTCTTCCGGACTGGTCCAGGTAGTAACCTTCCTTCCATTTACTACCCGTGTGGTTTTAACCATCCCCCCACACCCCCACAAACCGGCAAGAATAAACAGACCCAAAACAAAACCCGCCATACTTTTCTTATTAAACATACTACCTCCTTTTAAGAATTTATATTTACATTAATTAAAGGATATCACCACAATCGCTTTTTGGCAATAATTATTTTATTTAGGTATTAATATTTTTTCTGACTGATAAAAAACTATGCTTAATAAACAACTATTGACATTACTCTGGCAAGTAAAATACTTGACAAACCCCTTATAAATTTTGTAAATTATTTACTAATTTATACCCTCTTTAAATTATATTTTTCAAGATAAAAATTAAAAAATAACTGGAGGAGAAAAAAATATGGAACAAACTATTAAAGTAATTGATGAAAAAGTAAAAGAAAACTCCCTTTTTGTTGAAGAATTAACAACAGAAATAGGAAAAGTTATCATCGGTCAAAAATATGCCGTGGACCGGTTACTAATTGCCCTTTTGGCTGATGGGCACATTCTTCTGGAAGGTGTTCCCGGTTTAGCCAAAACGTTAATGGTAAAAACTTTATCTGAAACTATAGATACTAAATTTCAACGTATCCAGTTTACCCCCGACCTCTTACCGGCAGATTTAATCGGAACAAACATTTACAATCCCAAAGGCGGAGATTTTACGGTAAAAAAAGGACCCATATTTACTAATCTTATTCTTGCCGACGAAATAAACCGTGCTCCGGCAAAAGTACAGAGCGCTTTATTAGAAGCAATGCAGGAGAGACAGGTCACTATAGGAGAACACACCTTCCCTCTGGATAAACTTTTCATGGTTTTAGCTACTCAAAATCCTATTGAACAGGAAGGAACTTATCCTCTGCCGGAAGCACAAATAGACCGCTTTATGCTCAAACTGAAAATTACTTATCCGGACAAAAAAGAAGAATATCAGATTTTAGAAAGAATGACTACCGGAAAAGAAATTACAGTGCGTAAAATAACTTCACCGGAACAAATTATTAAAGCCCGTTCTTTAATAAACGAAATCTATATTGATGAAAAAATTAAAAAATATATTGTAAACATTGTATCTGCTACCCGTAATCCGGAAGAATACAACCTTCCTAATTTAAAAAATCTTATTGCATATGGTGCTTCACCGCGTGCTACTATTTATTTAACCAAAGTAGCCAAAGCTTATGCTTTCTTACGCCGACGGGGGTACGTCACTCCTGAAGATGTAAAATCCATTGGGTTAGATGTCTTAAGACACCGCATCATTGTTACCTACGAAGCAGAAGCAGAAGAAATGACCGGGGAAGATATCGCCAAACAAATCTTTGATGAAATTGAAGTGCCCTAAAAGGCAGGGTTATAACATATTTTATGCATCATAAACAAAATTATAAGGAATGAAATGATACCTAAAGAGATTTTAAAACAAATCCGTCATATTGAAATACGCACAGGTAAACTGGTAAACGAACTTTTTGCCGGAGAATACGAAAGCGTTTTTAAAGGGCGCGGAATGGAATTTTCGGAAGTAAGGGAATATCAACCGGGTGATGATATCCGTACGATTGACTGGAATGTTACTGCCCGCACGGGAAAACCGTTTATCAAGAAGTTTGTTGAAGAAAGAGAATTAACCATAATGTTATTGATTGATTTAAGTTCTTCCAAGAATTTCGGAACCCGGAAAAAAACAAAAGCTCAAATTGCTGCTGAAATTGCCAGTATTCTTGCTTTTTCGGCTATAAAAAACAATGATAAGGTCGGAACAATCCTTTTTACCGACCGGACTGAAGCATTTATTCCCCCAAAAAAAGGGCGCCGACATATTTTAAGAATAATCAGAGAAATTTTATATTTTAAACCTGCTCATCAACAAACAGACATCTCTTCGGCATTAGAATATTTAAACGAAATTGCTAAAAGAAAAATGATTGTTTTTATTATTTCGGATTTTATTGATCAGGGATATGAAAAAACGTTACAAATTACTAATAAAAAACATGACGTAATTGCTATTTCCATAACAGATCCCAGAGAAAAAAAATTACCTTCTCTCGGATTTATCGAACTGGAAGATAGTGAAACAAAAAGAAAAATACTAATTAATACCCGGGATAAATCTCTCAGAAACTCTTTTTTCAAAATAAACAAACAAAAAGAAAATGATCGCAAAGCATTTTTCAAGTCTATAGGCCTGGATAATGTAGAAATTTCTACCGAAAGTTCTTATGTGGAACCATTAATTAATTTCTTTAAAGCAAGAGCAAAACGGTTTAAATAAAAAACAAGGAAAACAAATGATAAAAAAATTATTTACTATACTCCTTAGCAGTTGTCTTTTAATATGCAGTATTTATTCTTTTTCTCAGTCAAATGAGCTACCGATAATAATTAATTCCAGCGTTAATAAACATAAAGTTACCATTGCCGACCAAATAACCTATACTGTAACCTTAACTTACGACCCTAAAAAAATTAAAACACCACCGTTTTCTCCGGGAACAAATCTATCCTCCTTTGAAATAAAAGATTACAAAATCTATAAACAAAAAAAGAAAAAAGGTAAAATAATTCAAAAATACGAATATATCATTACGACCTTTACTATCGGCGAATTTAAAATTACTCCATTAGAAGTCAATTATACAACCCATTCCGGTGAAGAAAAAAAAATAACCGCACCGGAAATTTCTATTATAGTAGAAGGAATAAAACCATCCCAAACCGACAGGGGTGATATCCGTGATATTAAATCACCGGTATATATAAAATGGGGTTTTTTGTTTTATCTCATATTAGCTATTATCCTGCTAATTATCGGAGGAGGAACAGGATTATATTTTTATCGGAAGAAAAAAACTGAATTATTTTCTGCCCCGCAAGACACTACAACAGCGGAAGAAATAGCTTTCCGGGAATTAGAAAAAATATCACAGATGGATTTAATTAAACAGGGAAAAATAAAACTTTATTACATTCTTATTTCAGAAGTCATTAGAAAATATATAGAAAAAAGATTTGAAATTTCGGTATTGGACCGCACTACTTACGAACTTTACCGACAAATGCGAATGTTAAATATAAATAATAAACAGTGTCGACAGATTAGAGATTTCTTAGAAGAGTGCGACCTGGTAAAATTTGCTAAATTTGAACCGGGTGAAAAAACGATTAACGCGGATTTCATAATGGCTAAAGAAATTATTGAGACAAATACAAAAAACAGTCCATAGTCCATAGACAACAGATAAAAGACAAAGATAAAAAATAGTCCACAGTCCATAGACAAAGACAAAAAACTGCAAATGGCAAATGGCAAAAATAACAGTCATAAGTAGTCAAACATAGTCAAAAAAAAGATTGCGAATGGCAAAAGAAAAGACAGACACAAAGGCATCAAGGCACAAAGTGAAAAGATAAAAATAAAAGACAAGACAAAGAAAACGGAATAAAGACAACAGACAGACGAGTTAGGAATTAGAACGAGGAAAATAAAGGCAAATTATGTTTTTCTCTAGACGCATAATTTTACCCTTTGGGCACGCAAAAACAAGCTAAAAATGAAAAACTCGCTTTGCTCAGACAGTTCCATTTTTTTAACGCTTATTTTCGCTAAAATTTGCTAAGTCGTTCAAAACACATTTTAGCTTCATTTTTTTGTTTTGAATTTAACTTTTTGAATTTTGGATTTGTTTAGAATTTAGATATCAGGATTTCGGATTTGTCTGTTTGCGTTTATGACAATGTATGACACGAACAAATCTTCCCCCTTTGAAAAAGGGGGTTAGGGGGATTTGTGACTATTTGTGACACAATATTATTTATGTTTTTTGATTTTGAGATTGGAAATTTGAAAGTTCAAATTGGTTAAACTGAGGTTTTGAAAAATGCGGTTTGCAAATGCTTATTTTCTTTTGTTATTAATATTTATTCCTTTGCTTATTTATACTTTTTCCTGGTGGAATAAAAAGAAAAAAACATCTCTTATTTTTTCCAGTATCGGAACATTAGAAAAAATAAACCCGGGATGGCAAATAAATCCTGATTACTTCTTAACCGGACTGCGGCTTTTAACCCTTTCGCTTTTAATCCTTGGTTTAGCCCGGCCGCAAACAGGACAAAAAGGTGAAGAAATACTCACCAAAGGCATCAGCATTATGATTGTGCTGGACACTTCGAGCAGTATGAAAGCAGAAGATTTCAAACCATACAACCGATTAGACGCAGCTAAAAAAATGGCAGCAGAATTTATCCGGGGAAGAAAGAACGATCAAATAGGACTAATCGTTTTTTCCGCATTAAGTTTTACCCAATGCCCCCTAACTATTGATTATGGAGCATTGCTTGATTTTTTAGACAAAATTGAAATCGGAATAACTCAAACAGATGGTACTGCTATCGGAATTGCTATCGGAACTGCAGTAAACAGATTAAGAAACACCAAAGCAAAAAGTAAGGTCTTAATCCTGCTTACCGACGGTAGAAATAATATGGGAGAAATAGATCCCATTACTGCGGCAAAAGCAGCTAATTCTTTTGGTATAAAAATTTATACTATCGGTGCAGCCCGTAAAGGCGGAGCTCTTTATCCCATAGATGATCCTGTTTTCGGTAAACGATATGTTCATATAAAAGAAGATCTTGATGAAGACACCTTGATTAAAATCGCTAATATAACTAATGGATTATATTTGCGGGCAACCGACACAAAAAGCCTAAAGAATATTTTTCAAAAAATTGACAAAATGGAAAAAACAGAAATAAAAATAAAAGAATACACTAATTACACAGAAGTGTTTTCTTATTTCCTATGGTTTGCTTTTGGTTTACTGTTTTTAGAAATAATCTTAGGAAATACAATTTTCCGTAAAATCCCATAAACCGACTAAAAAGGAAATATTATTATGCGATTTGCTAATCCATATAGTTTGTATTTATTTTTACTAATTCCTATTTTGGTTTTCTTTTATATTTTTGTTTTCAAACAAAAGAAAAAATCACTTGCCCTTTTTGGCAACCCGGAATTAATAAAAAACCTTATGGCTTCCACCAGTAAAACTAAGCAAATAATTAAAACAATCTTAATTCTGACAAGTTTTTTCTTTCTCATTTTGGCTCTTGCCGGTCCTCAAATGGGAACAAAACTTGTGCAGGTAAAAAGAAAAGGATTAGATATTATCATTGCTATCGATACTTCTTTAAGTATGACCGCAGAGGACATTAAACCCAGCCGATTAGCTAAAGCCAAAATGGAGTTGGAAAGTCTCATTGACCAATTACAGGGAGACCGTATCGGAATTATTGCTTTTGCCGGGACCGCTTTCGTACAATGTCCCCTAACCCTGGATTACCAGGCAGCAAAAATGTTTTTAAATCTGATTAATACTGACCTTATTCCCCAGCCGGGAACATCTATCGGAGAAGCTATTAAATTAGCAATAAATAGTTTCTCACAAAAAGAGCGAAAATATAAAGTTTTAATTCTCCTAACTGATGGGGAAGACCATCACAGCCCACCCCTAAAAGCCAGTGACGAAGCAAAAAAAGAAGGAATTAAAATATATACCATTGGTTTTGGCAGCCTAAAAGGTGAACTAATTCCCCTCTACGACGAAAAAGGAGATATTATCAGTTTTAAGAAAGATAAAAAAGGCGCTGCGGTAATGAGCAAACTCGATGAAATGACGCTCAGAAAAATTGCCTTAAATACCGGTGGAAAATATTATCGGGCAACAGCAGGAGAACTGGAAGTTGAACACCTTTATAAAGACATTTCCCGTTTAGAAAAAAAAGAACTGCAAAGTAAATTTTTCAGCCAATATGAAGACCGGTTTCAATATTTTTTGGCTATTTGCCTGCTTTTACTGTTTATTGAACTTCTTCTACCGGCAAGAAAAAAATAGTGGAAAAATTATAAATATTTGATTACAATATTAAGTTACAAAAGATTATATAAATCAAAGGAGTAAGAAGTGTTTAAACAAACCGTTTTTATCCTTTCACTGGTTATTTTTTTTATATCTCTTTTAAATTGCCCCGGGTGGACTTCTTTCCGGGGAAAAATATCCAAAGGGAATAAGCTTTATCACAAAGAAAAGTTTGAGCGGGCTTTAGAAAAATATCAGGATGCCCAAATAAACAATCCCGAATCTCCGGAATTACATTTTAATATGGGAAATGCTTTTTATAAAAAGGAAAATTTTGAATCTGCATATAAAGAGTACGAAATGGCTACTTATAGTAAAAATACTCTCTTTCAGGCAAAAGCATATTACAATATGGGTAATTCTTTATACAGGCAGGGAAAACTTGCCGAATCAATACAACTTTATAAAAAATCTTTGCAAATAAACCCGGATGATGCCGATGCTAAATATAATATAGAATTTGTTCAGAAGAAAATAAAAGAGCAAATGAATCAAAAACAAAATCAAAAAGATGACCCAAAAAAACCAAAATCGGATAAAAAAAACGAACAAAAAAAGAATAACGAAGAAAAAAAAGACCAACAAAAACAAGAAGAAGAAAATAAAAAAAAGGATAAAGAAAAATCAGAAGAAAAAAAAGAAGAACAACAAAAAGAAGCAAACAAAAATGAAGAAAAAGACCGGAAAGATAAAAAACCTAAAGAAGAAAAACCAAAAGAAGGAGAAATGTCTAAAGAAGATGCTTTAAGAATATTAAATGCATTAGACGATGAAGAAAAAGCCCAAAAAAAGAAGAAGAAAGCGGCAAAAATGAGAGTTCCTTCTACTGGAATGGAAGACTGGTAAAAAAAAATGAAAAACATATTATTAAAAATTTTATTACCCGGATTAATTTTATTTGTTTTATTTTCATTGTTTTCAATTAACGGTCAAACAGCTTTTGCCCGGGATATTTCCCTTAGTGCATCAGTAAATGAAAATATAATTTCTCTGGATGACCAACTAACCCTGAAGGTTTCTGCTTCCGGTAAAACAACTAAAATTCCCTCTCCCACCCTTCCTGATTTACCTGATTTCACCGTTTATTCCGCCGGCCGCTCACAAAATGTTTCCCTAATCAACGGAAAATTTTCTTCTTCTGTTACTTTCAACTATATCCTCTCTCCCCGAAAAACGGGCAAATATACTATTCCTCCTATTACACTGACTTATAAAGGAACAACCCACAAAACTTCCCCTATTGAGATAGAAGTGCAATCCTCTGCGACTCATTATCCTCCCTATAAAAATCCCCCCCCTCAAACATCTTCTCCCCGGGAAAAACATTCGGAGAAAGATAAAGATATTTTTATCACTACTTCGGTAGATAAAAAAACCGCCTATGTAAACGAACAAGTTATTCTTTCTTTTAAATTTTACCGCAGGGTAAGGCTATTGTCACAACCTCAATATTCACCATCCGATACGACCGGTTTCTGGAACGAAGATTTGCCGCCGCAAAAAAATTATTCCAGTATGATTAACGACAAACATTACACAGTCACTGAAATAAAAACAGCCCTTTTTGCTACAAGCCCCGGTAAATATACTATTGGCAGTGCTAATCTCAAATGCAACATTGAAGATTTCTCCAGGGATGATTTCCTTGGGGATAGTTTCTTCCAGAGCTTTTTTTCGGGGGGAAAAACAAAAACCTTAAAAAGTTCTCCCATCCAAATTAAGGTTCTTCCTTTACCTGAAAAAGGGAAACCTAAAAATTTTACAGGAGCTGTCGGACAATATTCTGTCGCCACCGGTATTGATAAGAACAAAATTCAGGTCAATCAACCCATTACCCTTACTATAAGTATTTCCGGCAAGGGTAACATAAAAACAGTCTCCCTTCCCTCTCTTGAAAATATTAAGAATTTTAAAAAATATAAAACAGTTAGCTCTCTTAATCTTTCTAAAAAAAATTATATAGTTAACGGGTCCAAAACTTTTACGACTATGATTGTCCCTCAAAAAGCAGGTGAACAAACAATTTCAATACCTTCTTTTTCCTTTTTTGACTCTAAAGTGAAAAAATATAAAACAATTAAAACTGCTCCCCTTAAAATTAAAGTATTACCGGCTTCTAAAGAAGAAACTGCCCTGCTTCCTGCCCTTCCTCAATTCAGGGAAGGAATAAAAATACTGGGAAAAGACATCCGCTACATTAAAACCAATATAAATGACAAAAGCAAGATGGTTTTTCTTTATCAATCGCCTTTTTTTATCGGCTTTCACCTTGTCGCCCTTTTAATATTATTCCTGCTCCGGCAATATAAAAAACAGACGGATAGATTAAACAGGGATATTAGTTATGCACGAAAAAAACAAGCTTTAAAAACGGCAAATCACACATTGAAAAAAGCGAAAAAAATAATTAACCTTCAAAACACTAAAGAATTCTACTCCCTTTTAGCTAACAGCCTAATCTCCTATCTGGGTGATAAGTTAAATTTTTCCGCCCGTGGAATCACCCGGGAAGAATTAAGCAAACAACTAAAAGTAAGAAATATTTCTCAGGATATAATCAATCAATGTATGAAAATTTTCGAAAATTCGGATTTTGCCCGTTTTGCTTCCAGCAAATTTAATGCGGAAAATTTAAGAAATGACTATCAGGAAACTACTAAAATAATCAAACAATTAGAAAAACTTCTTTAAGGTGCTATTAAAAATGCTCTGTTCTCCAAAAAAATTTTAAGGAATAAAATATGAAATATCACAAATCTATTCGATTAAAGAATTACGATTATAAAACTAATGGTTATTATTTTATTACTATATGTACAGATTATCATAATCCTTACTTAAAATATGGTAAAATTTATCAAATCGTAGTGGCAGAGCTTGCTCTGCTATCCAAAAGATTTCAGGGAATAAAAATTGATTATTATACTTTAATGCCAAATCATATTCATATGATTTTAATTCTTGAAAATTCAAAATACCGTTTAGATCAGGTTATTCAGGCATTTAAATCCATTACAACATTGAAATCAAAGCAAGCTTTGAAACTACAAATAAAAAGACGCTTATGGCAACCAAACTATTATGAACATATTATAAGAGACCAAAAAGCACTTTATGAAATACGAAAATATATTCAGGAAAATCCGGAAAAAGACAAGATAGATTTTAAATCGTTAACAATCACGTATATCAAACTATGTCATAACCTTGATTTTAATGATTTTATTTATCATTGCCATTGTCATTGTAGTGGCAAAGTTTCCGCCTAAGGCGGATCTGCCTCCGGCATGATACTTTGCCTCATCAAATAAGGAGGATACTATTACCCCTATGCAAATTAAAATCTTTATATTTATTTCTTTATTTTTGAGTTTATTTAATAACTTTTCTTTCGCTGTTTCCCAAACCGAGGACATTTTCAATGAGGGGTGTTCCTTTTATGAAGAAGGTAATTATCTTCAATCTATCAACGCTTATAAATCAATCATTAAAAAGGGTATTGAAAATCCTACTATTTATTACAATCTGGCTAATGCCTACTTTAAAAATCAGCAATTAGGAAAAGCAATTGTCTGCTATGAACGTGCTTTCCGGCTTTCTCCCCGCAACAAAGATATCCGCTTTAATCTCAATTTTGCCCGTGCAAAAGCATCTAAGGAAAAAGTTAAAGGCATTTTTAAAGAATTTTTTTCTAATATCTACAATTTTTTAAGTATAAATGAATTAAGCCTGCTTACTTCAATTTTTTATTTTTTATTATGTATATTAATAGCTATCTATATTTTCAAGAAAAAACCTTTATTATTATGGACAATCGTTGTGACAGGATTTTTAATCGTTTTTAATGGTTTATGGCTGGGTATAAAAATTTATAAGGAAAAAATAACCTCTTCTGCCATTATTATTGTTCCCTGCGGGGAAGTTTATAACGGCCCATCTATAAATTATTCTGTCGGTTTTACTCTTCCGGAAGGTGAAAAAGTAATCATTCTTCAACAAAAAGACTCCTGGTATGCTGTTGGAATTAAAGAAAAAGGACTAAAAGGATGGATAAACAAAGAATCAATAGAAAAAATATAGTTATTTGATAAACTGGAAATATATGACTAAAAACAATCTTCCTCCCTTTGAAACTATTTTTGATAAATACAAACAAAAAATATTCAATCTTATTTACCGTTTATTAAATGACCCTAATCAGGCAGAAGATTTAACCCAGGAAACCTTCCTGCGTGCTTATAAAGCTTACAATAATTTTCGTCAAGAGGCTGATATTTACTCCTGGCTTTACTGCATTGCTTTGAATCTGTGCCGGGAAAAAATAAGACGGCTGTCCAGACAAAAAAAAAATCCTATTGTTTCCCTGGACCTGACCATTAAGGATAAAGATGGTAATCAAATAAATAATCAAATTCCTGACCCTTCAAGCAATACCCCCCTGGAAATATTAGAAAAAGAATCTACCCGCTCGAAAATAAGGACAGCTATTGCCTCATTACCTGAAAAATACAGTAAAATAATCATTTTAAGGGAAATAGAACAGCTCTCTTATGAAGAAATAGCTAAAATCCTGAATATATCCGGTGAATTAGTGGGCGTACGCTTAATTAGAGCCAGAAAAATGCTCAAAAAAAAATTAAAAAATTTTGGTTAGATAAAGACAGTGCATTGGTTTTATTGCCTGTCCGCTCCGCCTGATCCGCCTCAGGCGGAGGATAAGGCGGGAGCAAGGAAAATAAAGGCAAAATATGTTTCTCTATAGACGCATAATTTTACCCTTCGGGCACGCAAAAACAAGCTAAAAATGAAAAACTCGCTTTGCTCAGACAGTTCCATTTTTTTAACGCTTGTTTCTGCTAAAATTTGCTAAGTCGTTCAAAACACATTTTACCTTTATTTTTATCTTTTGTTTTCCCTTTCCCTTGAGGGGAGAGGATTAAGGTTAGGGGGTTTAGTTTTTTTCTGTAATCTGTTGTCTATTGATTATCGACTATGGACTACGGACTGTCTTTTGTCTTTGTCTTTATCCGTAATCTATGGACTATCGACTATGGACTATGGACTGTTTTTTGTCTTTGTTTTTAATTAATTTTTATAATTTGAAAGGGAAAAAAATGTATAAAGAGTATGATTTTGAAAAAATAGAACTAAAGTGGCAGGATTACTGGAAAGAAGAAAAAATATTTCAGTGTAAAGAAGATAAAAATAAGAAGAAATTTTATCTTCTGGAAATGTTTCCCTATCCTTCCGGAAAATTACATATGGGGCATGTGCGTAATTATACCATTGGTGATACCCTTCACCGGTTTTTACGGATGAAGGGAGTTAATGTTCTTTATCCGATGGGCTATGATTCACTGGGATTACCTGCGGAAAATGCGGCAATTAAAAACGATTCTCATCCACGGGTGTGGACTAAACGATGTATTTCTTCTATGCAGGAGCAACAGAAAAGATTAGGAATGGGTTATGACTGGGAAAGATTGGTCGTTACCTGTGATGAGGACTATTATCGTTGGAATCAATGGCTCTTTCTAAAGTTTTATGAGAAAGGCCTGGCTTATAAGAAAAAAGCCCCAATAAATTGGTGTCCTTTCTGCAAAACGGTATTGGCTAATGAACAGGCAAAAGAAGGGAAATGTTGGCGTTGTGACGGAGAAGTAGAGATTAAAAATTTAGAACAATGGTTTTTTAAGATAACGGCTTATGCGGAAGAACTGCTGGATAGTTTAAAACAATTAGATGGTTGGCCCCAGCGGGTAAAAACAATGCAAAAAAACTGGATTGGTAAAAGCGAAGGAACGCTCATTTATTTTGACATAAAAGATAGCAAAGAAAAAATTCCTGTATTTACTACCAGGCCGGATACTTTATACGGAGTAACTTTTCTTAATTTTGCCTGTGAACATCCTCAGGTTTCGGAGTTAATTAAAGGGACAAAATATGAAAAGGAAGTAAAGGAATTTATTAATCGGATAGTAATTGAAGATAAATTTACCCGTACTGCCGAAGACAAAGAAAAAGAAGGAATTTTTACCGGCCGTTATGCCGTTAATCCTGTAACAGGCGAAGAAATTCCTATTTTTGTAGCTAATTTTGTTTTAATGGATTATGGAACCGGAGCCATAATGGCTGTTCCCTGTCATGACCAGCGGGATTTTGAGTTTGCGGCTAAGTACGAGCTTAATTTAAAAGTAGTGATTACTCCCCCGGATAAAGAATTAAATTCGGATAAAATGACGGAGGCATATATAGAAGAGGGGGTAATGGTTAATTCGGGAGAATTTACCGGAATGAAAAGTACGAAAGCGATTGGGGAAATTACCGAATATTTGGAAAAAGAAGGAAAAGGTAAAAAAACAGTGCGGTATAAATTACGTGATTGGTTGATTTCCCGTCAGCGTTATTGGGGAGCACCGATACCGATTATTTATTGTGAAAAATGCGGGGTTGTACCGGTTCCTCAGGAAGAGCTTCCGATAGAATTACCCCGGGAAGTTAAATTTACCGGAAAGGGAAATCCCTTAGCTCATTGCGAAGAATTTGTGTGTTGTAAATGTCCTCACTGCCAGGGTGAAGCCCGCAGGGAAACCGATACGATGGATACCTTTGTCGATTCTTCCTGGTATTTTATGCGTTATTGTAGTCCCCGGGAAAACACTCTCCCTTTTAATCGGCAATCAATAGAATACTGGATGCCGGTAGACCAGTATATCGGAGGGATAGAACATGCTGTTTTACATTTACTTTATGCCCGTTTTTTCACTAAGGTTTTAAGGGATATAGGATTGCATAATATAGATGAACCGTTTAAAAAACTGCTTTGTCAGGGTATGGTCATTAAAGATGGGGCGAAAATGAGTAAATCATTGGGAAATGTAGTAGATCCCGGTGTAATTATAGAAAAATACGGGGCTGATACTGCCCGCTTGTTTATTTTATTTGCCTCTCCTCCGGAAAATGATTTGGAGTGGAGTGATAAAGGAGTGGAGGGAAGTTTCCGCTTTTTAAATCGGGTATGGAGATTAGTAAATAAATTAGTAGAGTATAAAAAAGAAAGTACTAATAACAGAAAAGAAGACTTAAAAGAAAAAAAAGATTTACTCAGAAAGACCCACATAACAATTAAGCGGGTTACCCGGGATGTTGAAAAAGAATTTCATTTCAATACGGCTATTGCCCTGGTTATGGAATTAGTAAATCATTTGTATCAATATAAAAATTTCGGTGATGAAGTTTCCTGTGATGCGGTGGAAACGGTTGTTTTATTGCTTTCTCCTTTTACGCCGCACATTTGTGAGGAAATGTGGGAAATATTGGGAAATAAAGAAAGTATTTTGAAGCATCCCTGGCCGGAATATAATCCGGAACATATTAAACAAGACGAAATTTTAATCATAATCCAGGTAAACGGAAAAGTAAGAAATAAAATTTTAGTCCCGGCAGGGTTAGAGCAAAAAGAAATAGAGAAAAAATGCCTGGAGGATGATAAAATAAAATCTTATATTCAGTATAAAGAAATAGTAAAAGTAATCTCCGTTCCCAAAAAATTAGTAAATATTGTCGTTAAACTTGTGACATAACCCCACTTTAGGTAGCCGCAGGCTTTCCTCCAAACAGACTGGCGGACAAGTAGCCTGCGTAATTTCTCCATCGATATTCCTAATTATCTTAAAGGACTCAATAAATAATCTGAGAAAAACTCTTAAAAAACAATTGGACAAATGGGGTGGTTTAATAAAGGTGAAATATGTTTCTCTCTAGATGCATAATTTTACCCTGCGGGCATGCAAAAACAAGATAGTTATTTAAATGTAGGGGAGACCTTGGTCGCCCAAAAGACTCCACGGGTGGGCACTTGTCCGCCTAAGGAGGAAGCCCATCCCTACGCGAAAAATTTGCTATATCGTTCGAAACACATTTCACCTTTATTTCTTGCCGTATCCTATAATATTTAAGGAATGAGGCAAGGTTGTTAAAAAACAACTTGACAATATATGCACAATCCTTTACAATATTGTTAAGTATTGTGTATATATAGCAGGTAAATTTAATTTGTATTTGCTGCGGGGTTGCTTTATTGGGTTCCCCCTTTGAAAAAGGGGGATAGGGGGATTTTAGAATAATTTAACTTTTCATACCTTGTAGCTTGTTAGAGGGTAATTGATTGAAACAATTAGAAGTTATTAGAGTATTGGAAAAAGCTAAAAAGTCTCTTTTCAGTTTAGCAGACTTGAAAAAACTGCTTTACTTAAAAGATAAAACTGTTTATATCCAACTAAACAGGTTAACTAAATCCGGTCTGCTGATAAGAATGAAAAGGGATGTTTACTGTTTAGGATCGAGGAAAATAGATAATTTTGAAATTGCAAATTTTTTGTATAAACCTTCTTATATTTCTTTAGAATCGGCATTAGCTTATTACGGCATTCTTCTCCAGGTTCCACAAACAATTATTTCTGTTACCCCGCGACGAACAAAACGTTTTATAATTGATGGTAAAGAATTTATTTACTTACATCTGGATCAAAGATATTATTTTGGGTATGAACAAAATGATAAATTTCTTGTTGCCGATAAGGAAAAAGCGATTATAGATACTATTTTTTTTGCATCTTTTGGGAGGATTTTGATTAATCCTGAGGAGTGGATTTTTAAAGATGTTTCTCATGTCCGTTTAAAGCAACTGGCCTCAAAGATAAAAAGTCCTATTTTTCATAATTTATTAAGAAAGATAACAAAATGATTACGACGGAACAGATTCAAAATTTGAGCCGGAAATTTAACATCGATAAATTTTCAGTAATAAGAGAATATTTACAGATAGTTTTTCTTTCCAACCTTTATGCCCGGAGGGAAAGTGATAAGATATTTTTTAAGGGTGGGACGGCTCTAAGACTTTTGTTCCATTCTTTTAGATTTTCTGAAGATTTGGATTTTACTTCTCTTCTTTCCGGCAAAAAATTACTTAATATTTTAGAAAAAACTATCAAAGATACTAATTTGACAATTCCTAATGTAACATTAAAAAAAACACAAATTAACAAGGTCGGTTTAACAGGGTTTTTAAGTTTTAAGGCAGAAAACTTAAAATTTCCTTTAAATGTTCATTTGGATTTTTCTTCCCGGGAAAAACCTTTAACCAGCAAGGAAACTATTTTAGAAACCCTTTTTCCTGTTGGACCATATCCTGTTATTCGTCATTTAGAAATAGAAGAGATTCTTGCTGAGAAAATAAGAGCATTAATGACTCGAGCAAAAGGAAGGGATTTTTTTGATATATGGTTTTTGCTAACAAAACAAGTCCGGATTAATTGGGAAATGGTTAATAAAAAGATGCTTTATTACAAAAAGAAGATATCATCGGATGATTTAGTCAGAAAGATAAAAGCAATTGATTCTAAAAAGATGTCACAGGATTTGGGTAAATTCTTACCTTTACAACAAAGGAAGATTGTTTACAAATTAAAAGAATTACTTATGGAAAAAATTAATAATTTGCCTCAGTAGGAGAAAACAGGGAGATAGAAAAAATATAGGCGAACATAGGGGACAGATACTTCAATAAATTAAAACTTTAAGCAATGTTTTTCAAAACAGTCCATTTTAATAACACCTTTGTCAATTTATGCAGTCACTGTATAACTATTAAATATCATGTGTTTTGTCATTGGGCAAGAGAAAAAATAAAAAAGTTGACACTAAACCCTTTTGTTTTTTATAATAATGCAGTGTGGTTTTCTGAAAATAGAGTAACCAGATAATATATAATATTATGTGAAAACTGAAAATAAATTTAAATGGAATTAAATCATGACAGATAACAAACGAAAAACCCCAAAAATATACATGAGAATGGCGGTAGACGTCATGAAGAAGTCTATTTCTGAAGGGAAGAAGGATAAACCAAGTCCGCATGTAGGAGTTGTATTAGTATTTCCAGATGGTAGGGTAGATACTGCCTATCGCGGGGAACTCAGGGCAGGAGATCATGCAGAATATACTGTTCTGGACAAAAAGAATCGACATCGCGAATTGTCTGGATGTTGGTTGTTTGCAACACTTGAACCGTGTGCTCCTGGAGCACGAAACGCACCGAAAGTGAGTTGTGCAGAACGAATTGTAAATGCTCGCATTGCAGAAGTATGGTTTGGGATAGAGGATAAAAACCCAAAAGTGGACAATGGAGGGATTGCATACTTGTTAGACAACGCTGTTAAGGTTCACCAGTTTGATCCTGAATTTCACAAAGAAATTGAAGATGTCAACAAAAGATTCAACACTTGGGCTGAAATGAAAAACACCGAAGCTAAAGCCAAAAAGTCGAAGCCCAAAAATTATCTTAATGAAAAAGTTATGGTTACCAATATGAATAGTCTTTCAAAAGAGGCTCTTCAAAAATTTCTGACAAAGTCAGGCAGAAGATGGAAACCAAATTCAGACATAGTTCTTCAGGAATTGAAGGAGATGGAGTTGTTGGAATATAATGAAAAAACAAATAAATATTTACCTACAGGGAATGCAATTCTTCTTTTTGGTGAAAACCCGAGATATAAATTTCCTCAAGCAGCAGTGAAAGCCAAAGTGGATTTTGGTAATGGTAAATTTGGGGCTGAAACCTTTGACGATCCATTGACGCTTATTCCAGATAAAGTGGAGGATTGGATCAAAAAAGTGTTACCAGAAAGCTTTGATCGTTCAAAGTTTAAGGCTGAAAAGATTCCGGCTTTCCCAATGGAAGTAATCAGGGAAGCTCTGATAAATGCAATTGTTCACCGTGACTATGCTAAAGATGGGGCAAAAGTTCAGCTGGAAATTAAGCCGGATCGAATTATAATCAAAAGTCCTGGTGGACCAGTCCCGCCTGTTACGATAGAGTCAATGAATAATTTCACGGCTACTTCATGGAGTCGCAATAAGAAACTTACATTCATTTTCAATGAGATGGGATATATGGAAGAATCTGAAATTGGAATGGACACTTTTAGATCACTAAGAGATAAACATCATTTTCCACTTCCTATCATTAATTATGATGGAAGTAATGTTATTGTGATATTCCCAAGGACAGCTGATGCTGTTAAAAAAGTAAGCGGTAAGGAGGCAATTGATAAACTGAATGAAGCAGAACTGGTAGGTTATGATTTTGTAAGATCAAGAAAAGAGGTTTCTAAAAAGGAATATGCTAATCATTTTGATCTTAGTGATAAAGTTGCACAGAATCAACTCAGGAAGATGCGAGATTTAGATTTGATTGGAGATAATGGAGAGCCGCTTAAGTCGAATAAATATAAATATGTGGATAAAGAATAGAATCGCATGGAAAGATGCATGGAAAATGATTCCATGCGATGATATAATTACTGTAATGGATGCAACGCATAGAAAACTGCATAGAAAACGATTCCATGCTAAAAATCAAAATTAGAGTAATAGTGATGAGATCTATCTTAAATTTTAAACAATGCTCTGTATATGTTCCCTGACAGTGAATCCCGTAAACATGCAAAATATGTGCCTTTTTGGGCTTAATTTTATTTGATTGTTATTTGTTCCGATAGAGTAATAGCAAGCAAAATATGTTGATAATGAAAGGAATTCTTATTTGACTGTTATTTGACTGGAGCATTTTTTATGAGCATAACAGACAAAAAGGCTTTTGAAGAATTTGTGTGTTTTGACTAATGAATTTTAGATAATAGAAATAGGTGTGATGAGATTAGACAGGCAGATTGCAAATTAAGTAATCATGTTTGCTAAGTCTGGCATATGACATATTTCAAGGATTTTAGAAAATGGAATTAACAAAAGAAAAAGCGAAAGAAAATCTATCGAAATTAATAAAAAAGTTTGAAAAAGAAATGTCTCTTGGTTTAATTCAGGAATACAATGAAGAAGCCACCAAGATTTCATTTATACAACCGCTTTTAAAGGATGTATTAGGCTGGAATGTGAATGACCGTAACGAGGTAAGCCCGGAAGAAAAAGTTTCGCGGGGGAGGGTTGATTATGGTCTAAAAATTAACGGGAAGACTAAAATTTTTATTGAGGCAAAGCCGGTAAAAGCAGATCTCAATAAACATGTTGAACAGGCGGTTAGATATGGTTATAACCGAAAAGATGTGCATTTTGTTATTCTTACTGATTTTGAAGGAATAAAAATATTTGATGTAACAGTCAAGCCGGATACAAGGAACTTTCTTAAAGGGTTAAAAATTGATTTGCCGTGGAATGAATATCTACAAAAATTTGATAAATTATGGATGCTTTCAAGGGAATCAGTAAGTCAGGGTCAACTTGATAAATTACTTCTCATAAAACCGAAAGAACGATTGCCGGTTGATAAAGCTATTCTTGATGACCTCCAGAAATGGCGGGAAGCTTTAGCTAAGGATATTTTTAAAAACAATTCCGAGATTTTTCATTCCGAAGAGCCGGAAAAAGATGCTAATTATCTCAAAGAAATAACCCAGAAGATTCTTGACCGCATAATTTTTATGCGTTCCTGTGAAGACCGCGGTTTAATTCACAGGCGTCATTTAAAAGAACTCTTTGAAGAAAGAACCGAGGGTGTAGGAACGAGCACAATGGTATTTCTTAGAGAGGAATTTAAATATTATAATATCATCTTTGACAGTGACATATTTAGTCCCCGGGAATGGGAAGATGATTTAGCCATTGATTTTAAGGTTATGAAAAATATCATCTTAGATACCTATAATCCGTATCAATTTGATGTTATTCCTTTAGAGGTTTTGGGAAATATTTATGAACAGTATTTAGGTTATACTATAAAGGGAAAATAGAGGGAAAATAGGGGACGTTGCGTACTAACTTGATTAATTGTAAAAATGTTGTTATAATTAAACCATGCCAAGACAAGCAAGAATAGAAATATCAGAATTATTGTATCATGTAATAGTAAGGGGAATAGAACGAAGTGAAATTTTTCCCTGGAAAGAAGACCGGGAAGATTTTATAAATCGTTTAGAAAAAAATCTGGAAGGAAGCGGTGCAAAATGTTTTGCCTGGGCAGTGATGACAAACCATGCACATTTACTGATAAGGACAGGAGAGAAAAAGTTAAGCAGAATAATGAGAGGATTATTATCGGGATATGCAACAAATTTCAATATAAAACACAAAAGGAGCGGACATTTGTTTCAAAACAGGTATAAAGCAATAATATGTGAAGAAGAGGAATATTTATTTGAATTGATCAGGTATATACACCTTAATCCGGTTAGAGCAAAAATAGTGAGGAATATGGAAGAGCTTGATAATTACGAATGGACGGGACATTCAGTAATAATGGGAAAGAGAGAAAAAGAATGGCAGGAAGTGAAAGAATTACTGGAAAGATTTGGTTGCAAAATGAGACAAGCAAGAGAAAAGTATAGGAGATTTGTAGAAGAGGGATTAGGATTAGGGAGACAGAGTAAATTTAACGGTGGAGGGGGATTAATAAGGAGTGCCGGTGGATTAATGGAAGTTTTGAGAAACAGGAAAGACGGAATAAAAGAGCGGTCGGATGAAAGAGTGTTGGGTAGCG
>JAUVLC010000130.1 GCA_030595925.1 Clostridia bacterium
CTCCGGGGTGAATTTCCTTTTTTAACCATCCTTCCATCCATCTTTCCCTGCAAACTTTGGGGTAAAGTGATTTTTAATTTCTTGTTTCTTCGACGCTATTTTTACAGCGCAAATAGCTCTAAAAAGAGCTATAGAAGAACAGGACAATATTGTTTTTCAGCGGAACAAAGATTTTCTGGATATTTATTTAAAGAAATTAAGAGAAACAAAAATGGAATTGTCATATATTGAGGATGTTAGCATTGAAGAAAATGGCAAATTTATTCCTTTCAAAAATATTTTCTATGCCTATTTAAATTATCAAACAGAACATAAATTTATAAATTTTGATGATATGATCTATATGGCATTGAGGTTGTTGATAGATGATAGAGTTTTACGGAAACAATTACAAAATCGTTTTAGATATGTGTTGGTGGACGAATTCCAAGATTTAAATAAGGCACAACTTTTAATGATGCAAATTATTTCACTACCCCAAAATAACCTTTTCATAGTAGGTGACGATGATCAAATGATATATGGCTGGCGTGGCGCAGAGGTTAAATATCTACGTGAATTTAATGAAAGATACGGCAAAGGAATTGTAAAAGATTGTCCTTTGAAGATAAATTACCGTTCCAGCAAGAAGATAGTAAAGCATTCAAAATGGCTGATAAGTTATAATACAAGTAGGATATCTAAAGATATAAACGCGAAAAAAGGTGCAAAGAGGGGAATATTTGAGATTGAGTTAGAAGAAACTCTGTGGGAACAAGCTAAAACTGTTACAAATTGGATCAAACAATTGAAAGCAAGGGAAAATATAAAATGGAAGAATTTTGCAATATTATTTAGGTACCACGCTTTTCAATTTCCTATTGCAATGGCGCTTGATAGCAAAAACATTCCACATTCTCCAGTCAATGGGCAAAGACTTTTTTCTTCAAAGGCGGGAAAGGATTTATATAGCTATTTCACTGTTATCCTTAGGACAGATGATGCCCGCAAAGATGATTATTCACGTATTTTAAACCGACCAAATAAATACTTTAGGAACGACATTATAAACAGAATTTCTGATTGGAATTCATTTGTCAAGGCGGAAACCCAGCCTAACTTGTGTAGTTGGGAACGAGAAAAACTTTCTTATTTCATAAAAACCATAAAACTATTAAAACAAGTTACCACTTTTTCAATATCACCTTCGTCTATGCTGGATAAGTTAAATACCGAATTGAAGTTGATTAATTTTTACAAAGACCAATCAAGACAGTCTATTGATTTGGATGAAGCAAGCGAGAATGTAATTTTTGAGGTTATTTGGGCACTTAGCTATAATTTTAAAAATATAGATGATTTTTATGAACACATGCACAAGTGTCTATTTAACAAGGATATGACAATTGGATATTATGACGAAGACATATTTAGGAATGAAGTAAAATTATAAACTATTCATGCAGCAAAAGGCAAAGAATTCAATACAGTTGTTTACTTTAATCTTTCAGTAAATGAAAAGTTGAAAAAAGATGCCGATGTAGAAGAAGAACGCCGTGTTTCTTATGTGGGACTCACAAGAGCAATAGATAATCTATTTATAACAGTTTTAGAGCAAAAGCCATCAAGGTTTATTAAAGAGATAGCATTTAATCCAAAGAAATATAGCATAAATGAGCTTTACAGTATGTTAAATAAAAGAAAAAGTGAGAAGGCAGTAATAAAATATAAAATTAAGCGCCGTAACAAAAAGAAGGAATTGATTTTGAAAAAATATCCAGAGTTGAGTGGGGAAAATTTAGCTGAATCGTATTCTTTTTTTTACAATATACGGATGTGGCTACGAGAGAAGGGAATGGAAAAAGCCGCCAAAAGAATAAAAAATATCGAGGGGAAAATCGCTAACTTAAAAGATAGTTGTCTCATACCAATTTTAGATTCAATTAATGAAATTGAAACAGAAATAAATTTTAGAAATAAATTGTCTGGTAAATAGAAATAGTTGGAATTATTCCAATGCGGGTTTGGGGCATTGGTGGACCGATTCTTAATACAGAAAAAAACAGAAGATTTTTGGGGACGGGGATGCTCCCGAATACTGACTTGATGTTTAGGCATTTCAATAGTGCGGGTGGGGGGATCTCCGGAAGTGACCTAACTCTAAATCCGATATTGAAAAAAAGGAAATAGAAGATAAATTTAGAGGAATATTAGGGCTAAAATAAAAAATGTAAGTATATCTCTTTGCTTAAATGTTTCTCGACAGAAAAGAACAAGAAAGCCCCACGGAATTACAAAATTTCTTTTAAAGGAGTCTGTGAAAAAGTAGAAAAATATTAAGGAGACATTATGGAATCATTTTCTCAAAGAAAAGGGCTTAAGTCAATAAAAAGTGTTATGCAGGTTGATTCGATGGATGATGCTTTGCGTAATAAATTATGGAATGCGTTGACTCTTTTCTATTGGAATAAACGCCAAAATAAAGAGGAGAGTGGTTATCAAGATGAGACTGGTTATCAAGACGAGATGGATATGTTATTAAAAAGATTGTGGCATAATTATTTTAAGAAACCGCTGGATACCTTAGATAGACATTGGTCTGCTGTTTATAGAAAAATAAGAGACTATTTTTTTAAATGCAACTGGTATGAAGTTTATGATTTTATAGAATTTGTTGCTAATAATTATCCCGACAGAGATGATAATTTAGATAATCAGGGATTTATGGATCATTGTAACCTTGTTTTGAAAAGCGAATTATCAGCATATCGTTTTGTTGGAGGTATAATTACACAGATGACATCAGAAGAAGAAATAGCTGAAATAGAAGAGGCATTAAAAGTCCCAAAACCCTTTAAACCTGTTAAAAACCACTTAAAGAAAGCTCTGGATTTGTTGACAGACAGGAAATCTCCGGATTACAGTAATTCTATCAAAGAGTCTATAAGTGCTGTAGAAGCTATTTGTAAGCTAATAGTAAAGGATGAAAAAGCGACTCTAGGGCAAGCCTTAAAAGAAATGGAGGGTAAAACAAAAATGCATTCAGCTTTAAGAAAGGCATTTGATAGTTTATATGGATATACAAGTGATTCTGGAGGGATACGACACGCTTTACTAAGTGAGTCTAATCTAAAATTTGAAGATGCAAAATTTATGTTAGTTTCATGTTCTGCATTCACTAATTATCTTATTGCTAAAATATCAGATAAAGGAGACAAGATATGACTTGGATGAATTTATTCAGAGATGTTTCTGTCTCTTCAATAGTAATAATGGGAGTAAGTTTTATAATAAAATCAATTATTAATAATAAAGTAAATAAGGATTTTGAATTTTTTAAAATTCGTTTTTCAAAACTTCACAACGATCGTGCAGAAAGTATAAAAAAGCTTTATTCAAAACTAGTTAAAATGGAAGAGTCCATGCGTTCTTGGATGGATCCTCGACAATTTCCAGAAGAGGAAAATAAGGAGAAAAAACAAAAGATTGCTCAAAAAAACGTCAATAGGTTTATTCGATATTACAACATAAACAGAATAATTTTTAGGAAGGACATATGCAAGATAATTGATGAAATAAATAAAAAGATGGATGATACATGGCTAGATTTTGCAAGCATACAAGCGTATGAAAAAGGTGATAATGAAAGAAGAAAATTGTGGAAAAAATCTTGGAATACTATCGGTAAAGAAATTCCCAAGTTAAAACATGAACTTGAAGATGAATTTAGAGAAATATTAGGTGTAAAATAAAAAATATAGGTATATCTCTTTACTTAAGTGTTTATCGACAGAAAAGAACTAAAATGTCCCAAGGAAATTAGAAAGTTTAAAAGGAGAAAAGATGATAATATTTCAAAATAATAAAAAATTTCAAGAGTATAAATATAATAAGGAAGATGAGTTAGAAAAAGAAATTGTTGATAATTATCAGTTATTCTTTGGGAAAGAAACCATATACATTAACACAAAAAAGAAAATAGATACAAAAGCATTAGGGGGAGCGATTCCAGACGGGTTACTGTTTGATTTTTCGGATAAAGAAGAGCCGGAATTTTATATAGTGGAAGTAGAGCTGGAAAGTCATAATTTTTTTAATCATATATTTCCACAAATAACCAAGTTTTTTTCTTTTTTTAAAAACAGAAAAAGCCAAGTGGAATTAGTAGAAAAGACATTTTCTGTTATAAATACTAACCCGGAATTAAAAAGAGAATTTAAAAAATATTTAGGAGAGAAAGAGATTTATAAGACGATTAAAGATACTATTGAGAACAGCCAAAATATTTTACTGCTTATAGATGGTAAAAAAGATGAACTTCCAGAAATAATGGAAACATATTCGGCTACATGGGGGAAAATGGTAAAGTTGATAATATTAAAAAAATTTATTAAAGGAAATGAATTTATTTATACTATTGAACCGGAATTTAAAGATATTGAATATGTTAACCCAAAACCAACGATAGGACAAGCCGAATATACAGAAGAATTTCACTTAGAAGATATTAATAATGAAGTTAAAAATGTATATTTTAGAATTAAAGAGGAGTTGTTAAAAATTAGTGAAAATTTTGTTTTCAATCCTCAAAAGTATTATATTTCAGTTGTTTATAATAGAAATGTAGCATTTTTTCGATTCAGAAAGAAAAAAATAAGGTTAGTAATCTTGTTGCCGGAAGGAGATGTTAGAAAAAGAATAAAAAGTCATAGTGTGAAACATCTTTCGGGTAGTGTTCAGAAATTTTATAATGGTTCTTGTTGTGATATTATTATCGATGGCAAGGAAAATTTAGATGAAATTATTAGTCTCTTTAAATTTTTTATAAGAGAGCATAAAAAAGACAGCACCTTAGAATAATAAACAAAATAAAGTTTGTTATTTAAAATTGAGTGAAAAGTATTAAAGGGAATGAAAAATGATTAAAACTAAGACCTTGTTTATATTAGGAGCTGGTGCAAGCAAACCATATGGCTATCCCACTAACATAAAACTTCGTGAATTGATTCGGGATAGAACTAACAATCAATACATGATTGATGCTTTAAAAATTCTCAAGGGCGTTGTGTATGACCGAGAGGATTGGTCCAAACAAGTAGATGTTTTTGTTGATGAATTTTCTAAGAGTAGTGTTTATTCGATTGATATTTTCTTAGAAAACAGACCAGATTTTATGGAAATTGGGAAAATGCAGATAGCCGCTAGTCTACTACCAAATGAAGATGATACAAAACTTAGGGATCTAGAAGATAACTGGTATATGTATTTGTATGACAGAATGAAATCTTCATTTGAGGATTTTGATAAAAATAGGATTTCATTTATAACATTCAATTATGATAGAAGTCTAGAGCAATTCTTATTTAACGCGTTAAAAAGTACGTTCAGTAAACCGGATAAAGTTTGCGCCGAAAAACTCTCCAAAATTCCTATTGTACATCTATATGGACAGCTTGATCTTTTACCATGGCAATCAAAAGATGGTTTCCACTATTTACCTGCTCATAAGATTACAGAACGAATCATAAATGCAAGAGAAAATCTCAAATTAATTAGTGAAGAGCGAGATGTTGAAGAAAGCAAGGCATTTAAGGATGCATATGAACTTATAGAAAAAGCTGAAATAATTTATTTTTTAGGATTTGGCTTTGATGAAATCAATTTAAAAAGGCTTAATATAGAACTTATGAAAAGAAAATCTGTGCACGGGACTTCATTAGGATTAGAGCTATCTAGGAAACGTTGGGTATATAAATATTTCAAAGCGAAGGAAAGGGGAAATATTGAGTTACAAGATTGTGATGTTTTATCTTTATTAAAAAATGTACTTAAATATGAGGAGAGATAAATGACGTTTCCTAAAGAGGAAAAGGAAAAACTATTCGTTGCATGTCAGAGGTGTTGTTGTTATAGTATTGTCCCCTATTTCCCTATTCCTCCTCTTTAAGTTTTTAATTTAGAGTCTTGAAAAGAGGAAAAAGGGTTAATTACTCTAATATAACATTTAGTGTTTTAAGTTAGATAAAATTTAGCTAAGTGAACAAAGGGGGCGTGTATGGAGGAAATAAAACAGGTTATTATTTTTACGGATGGGGCATGCTCTGGAAATCCCGGGCCGGGTGGTTATGGAATAGTATTGGTATACAAGGACAATAGAAGGGAACTTTCAGGAGGAGTTCAAGATACTACTAATAACCGAATGGAAATACTGGCGGCTATTAAAGGGTTATCAGTTCTTAAGGAAAAGTGCAAAGTAACAATATGTAGTGATTCGCGATATCTAGTGTGGTGTTACATAAATAACTTGACATTAGAAAATTTGTTTTATATAATATTATGAATGAACATAACCGAACGTATCATACTTACTTCAAAAGAAGAATCAACTATAAACTGTTGGTCACAAGGGAAAAGATTTCCG
>JAUVLC010000115.1 GCA_030595925.1 Clostridia bacterium
GAAGGGAAACATAATACAGAAACAGATCATCCTGAAAATGAATTTTTGGAGGTATGGTATGATGAGGGGATTATAGGATTGATTATTTTTCTCTGGATTTTATGGAGGGTTTTTTCAGGGGGCATAAAAAAGATTAATGAATTATCATTAAATAATGCAAATATTGATAAAAAATCATCACTTTATTTGCCAAAGGAGCAGTATTATTTAATCGGAATATTGTCGGGTTTGTTTGGGTTATTGGTACATAATCTTATGTGTGTGAATATGCGTTTTGTTTCCTCCGGATTTTTTTTCTGGTTGTTTTTAGGAATGGCCGGGAATATAATTTTAAAGAAGGAAAAAAAATCGGACCTTATAGAGAAAGATATCTCTTATTCTTCAAAAGGGGTAATAATCGGAAAACGGGTTTGTCAGATAATTATAGCCTGTGGGTGTATTTACTTGATTTTTCCTTTTCATCCATATGGGTTTTTTAGCCGTTTATTTCTTGCTGATTTACACCATAATCGGGCTATTGCTTATTCCAAACGGAAGATTTGGAAGGAAGCATTAAAGGAATATGAAGAAGTGATTAAGTTTAATCCTTCTTATGTTATGGCTCACTACTTTATGGGAAACGTCTATAAAGACAGAAAGTTTCCCGGAGATATAGAGAAAGCGTTAAAAAAATATGAACAGGTTAAAAAAATTGCTCCCGATTATGTTCAGGTACATCTCCATGAAGGAAATACTTATTTTTATATGGCCAATCAGGCTGATAAAAAGGGGAAAAAAGAAGAATCGCAATTATATTATAAAAAAGCCCTTATTGATTTTAAAAGGGCACAGTTGCTCGATCCTGTTTTTAGTACTACTTATATTAAAATTGCCGGATGTTGTTATCAATTAGGTAAATATAAAGAAGCCAAAGAAATTTTACAAATAGCATTATCTCATAAAGGGAAGAACTTTACCAATCATTTTTATGCGGATTGTTATATGAATTTGGCTAATATATCGGTTATGGAGAAAGAAAATAAAATAGCGGAAGAATATTATAAAAAGGCAATAAGAAAAAAACCGGATTATGTTATAGCACATAGGAATTTAGCTATTTTTTATGCCCGGTTTGGTGAAAACCAACGATCAATTATTTACTGGAAAAATGTTTTAAAATTAAATCCCAAAGATAAAATAGCAATTCTTAACTTGAACAAATTGAAAGCAAGTGAGAAATGATGTGGTTGCTTATAGATTAATCGGATATATTTTTAGTTTTTTGATATTAGTTCCACCTCTTATTTTTTTTACCAATCTGACCCAAAACCCTTACTCTATTCAGGCAGTGATGTTAAATATTGGTATTTTGTTAATCTGGGGAATATGGATAGTAGAAAGCTTGATAAAAAAAAGAGTAATTCTTGTAAAAACATACATGGATGTTCCTTTTTGTTTATTTTTTTTAATTTGTATTCTGTCATTTATTTGGTCTTTATTTACCCATTGGCAGATGAAGGATGCTATATGTAATTTTGGGTTAAAAAATATATTTTTTCTTTTAAATAATTTTTTAGTTTTTTATGGGACAATATATTTTTTAGGCGAAAGGGAAAAAGTAAGAAAAATTAGTTATTTATTTTTCTTATTAACCTTTTTTGTATGTGGATATGGGATTTTACAATATCTGGGATTGGAAGAGATCTGGAAGCATAATTTAAATCCGTTTGGAAATAGATGTATGTCTACTTTTGGCAATCCTAATTTTTTAGCTACTTTTTTGGTGTTAATGTTGCCTTTAATTTTTGGTTTTTTTATTAAGGAAAAAAATTTTTTAAAAAAGGTTTTTTTCCTTTTTTTATTTTTACTTGCCTTTATTATTTTACTTTTCACTTTTTGTCGCAGTTCCTGGCTTGGTTTTTTTACTGCATTTATTTGTGTTTTGGGCTTATGGGGGATTATCGATAAAGGAATAATTTTGCGAAATAAGAGATGGCTGGTGATTTTTTTTGTCTTTATTCTTTTAAGTATTTTATTGTTTTCCGGTAATTCAGTTACGAAGAAGGGGAAAAACATAATTCAACAAGGTTATGGGGCGTTTACCGTAAAAAAAACTAATCAGTCAATATATCAACGTCTTCTTATTTGGAAAACAGCAGTGGCAATAGTAAAGGATTATCCTCTTTTGGGTTGTGGGTGGGGGTGTTTTGAATTATTTTATCCGTTTTATCAAGGACAATTTTTAAATGAAGAACAGTTTGTTTCTTTTCGTACCCATGCTAATAATGTACATAATGAAATTTTAGAAGTATTAACTCAGACAGGTTTTATTGGTTTAGCCATATTTTGTTATCTGTTGATTAGTTTAGGAAGATATTGTTGTCATTTAATAAAGAAATTGACTGATATAAAGGTAAAAGAAGAGGAAAAGATATTAATACCATGTTTTATAGGAGCTATAGCAGGTGTTTTTACCGATAATATGTTTAATGTTTCTTTTCATTTTTCTATTCCTGCTTTTTTTTTCTGGGTAAGTCTCGGCTTTTTGATAAGTATGGGGAACAAAGTGGAAGGAAAGGAATGTCGCGTTTTAATTGATTGGAGAAAACCCGAAAACGGGTTTTTAAAAAAATTACTCCCCTTTTTTTTTAGTATAATTTTCTTAATTTTAATTGGGAAAGGGATTTACGGCCAAATAAAAAATTTTACTGCTGAGACCTATTTTTGGAAAGGGCATAAGTTATCAAGAAATTCTAATTTTTATAATGAAGCGATTCTTAATTATAAAAAAGCATATAAATTAAATCCGTTTTATGTGCGAAATAATTATCAATTAGGAAACCTGTTAGCTAAAATGGGTGATATAAAAGGTTCTTTGCGTGCTTACGAAAATGCCTTGCGTGCTCATCCGGGTTATGATGAGATATATTTTAATCTGGGAGTACAATATTCTAAGATAAGACAATGGGACAAGGCTATAGAAAATTATTTGCAAGCACTAAAGATGAATCCTTTTAATGTCTTTATTCATATTAATTTAGGACGGGTTTATATGGAAAAAGAAATGTTAAAGGAAGGATTGATTCTTTATAATAGAGCGTTAAAATTAGATTCTAATAACAAAGATATTTATAATAATTTAGGATATATTTATACTAAAATGAAAAACTGGAAAAAGGCAAGAGAATGTTATATTAAAGCTTTGCAGATAGACCCTGATTTTTATGAAGCCAGAGAAAATTTATTTTCCCTGCAGAAAACATTAGAAAACACAGGATTTAATAAAGAATTTCAATCTCCTTGACTTTTAAAAATTAATTTTGTAACATCTAAAGAATAGACATAAAATAAAATGACTTTTGTGGGTTTTTAGGGGTTGTTTATACGGATAAATATACTATTGTAATAGTAAAGAAAAGGAAGTAGGGAGGTATTTAAATGCCTGAATTGAGGAAAGATCCCGTTATAGGAAGATGGGTGATTATTTCTGGCGAAAGGGGAAAAAGACCTTCGGATTTTGCTATAGAAAAAGAAATACAGGAGGTTAGTTTTTGTCCTTTTTGTGCGGGACAGGAAGATAAGACTCCTCCGGAAATCGTTGCTTATCGGGAAGAAAATTCCAAAGCGGATTCACCCGGATGGTGGGTTCGGGTTGTCCCTAATAAGTTTCCGATTTTACAAATAGAAGGACACTTAAATCGGGTAGGGGAAGGTATGTATGACCGGATGAACGGGGTTGGAGCTCATGAAGTAATCATTGAAACCCCTGATCATCATAAAGAAATTTTTGAATTAGAAGATAAAAGGATAGAAGATATTCTTTGGATTTATCGGGATAGAATTATAGATTTGAAAAAAGATGTTCGCTTTCAATATATTCTTATTTTTAAAAATCGGGGAATAGCAGCTGGTGCATCTTTATCACATCCCCACTCTCAATTGATAGCTACTCCTATTGTTCCTAAAAGAGTAAAAGAAGAAATAAGAGGGGCAAAATCTTATTATGAGTATAAGGAAAGATGTGTGTTTTGTGATATAGTCCGGCAGGAAATAAATACCCGCGAACGTTTGATAATAGAAAATGAGGACTTTGTAGCAATAGAGCCATTTGCTCCTCGGTTTCCTTTTGAAACATGGATTTTACCAAAAGTGCATAATTGTTCTTTTGAAAATATTCAAAAAAAGGAAGTAAGTAATCTTGCTCAGGTATTAAAAGACATTTTGGAAAGGATAAATAAAGTTTTGGATAATCCTCCCTTTAATTATATCATTCATAGTGCTCCGCTTAATAGTTCTAACCTTTCTTATTATCACTGGCATATAGAAATTATACCTAAATTAACCAAAGTGGCGGGTTTTGAATGGGGAACGGGCTTTTATATTAATCCTACTCCACCGGAAGAGGCAGCGAGGTTTTTAAGGGAAGTAGAAGAATAATAAAGGTGGAAAAAGATGAATGTTTTACTTGCTGCTTCAGAATGTGTGCCTTTTGCTAAAACAGGAGGGTTAGCCGATGTAACGGGGGCATTACCTAAAGCATTAAAAAAACTCAAACATGATGTGCGTGTAATTATGCCCCGGTACAAGAAAATAGACGCTAAGAAATTTAATTTAAAAGTTATTGCTCGAAATATTCCCGTTTCTTTTAAGGATAAAGTAGAATTTGCTACAATAATGGAAGGTAAAATTAATTCAAAGTCCTCCATTCCTGTTTATTTTATAGATAATGAGAAATATTATAATCGTGATGAGTTATACAGGACTTCTTTAGGAGATTATCCTGATAACGGGGAAAGGTTTATTTTTTTTTCCCGGGCTGTTTTAGAAGCAACCAAAGCAATAGATTTTAAGCCTGATGTAATTCATTGTAATGATTGGCAAACCGGCCTTATTTCTGCTTACCTTAAAACGCTTTATAAATTAGATTCTTTTTTCCTTCGTACGGCTGTTCTTTATACCATTCATAATATTGCATATCAAGGTGTTTTTTCCAGAGATATTTTTTATTTAGCCGGTTTTGATCGGGAAGATTTTATTCCACAACGGTTGGAATATTATGGACAGATTAATTTTATGAAGGCAGGATTAGTTTATGCGGAAATATTAAATACCGTTAGCAAAACTTATAGCCGTCAGATTCAAACCGGGGAGGAATTTGGACGGGGAATGGAGGGAGTGCTGGAACATAGAAAGAAAGATCTTTATGGAATAATAAACGGTTTAGATTATAGTATATGGAACCCTGAACAGGATCAAAATATTATTGTTCAATATAGTTCGGATGATTTAGAAGGAAAAACAATTTGTAAGAAAGACTTACAAAAGATAAGCGGGTTGCCGATTGGTCCCGATATTCCTTTAATTGGGTTAGTTGCCCGGTTGGATGCTCAAAAAGGACTGGATATTTTTTATGCAGCGGTTGGAAGAATGATGAAAATGAAGTTGCAATTAATTATTTTGGGAACAGGTGATCCCGTATATATGGAATTGTTTGAGAGAATAGGGATAAAATATCCGAGAAAGATAAGTGTAAATTTAAAATTTGATAATATGTTAGCGCATAAGATTTACGCCGGCAGTGATATGTTTCTTATCCCTTCTCGTTTTGAACCGTGTGGATTGGGACAATTGATTAGTTTTGTTTATGGAACAATCCCTATTGTTCATAGAACAGGTGGATTGGCTGATACGGTAGATTCTTTTAATGTTAAAACAGGGATGGGAAAAGGATTTCTTTTTGATGAATATAATGCAAAAAGTCTTTTTGAATCAATTAAAAAAGCAGTAAAAACATATAAAACTAAGAAGAAATGGAATAGGCTGATAAAAAACGGAATGGAAGCTGATTTTTCCTGGGGAAAAGCAGCAAAAAGTTATGTAAAATTGTATAAAAAAGCACAACAAAAAAAAACAAAAGCAGCAGGACAATAAAAAAGGCAATTTTTTTAGTCTCAACAAATTTATTTTGCGTTTTTATAAATAAGTTAACCATTGCTGGGAATCAGTAATTTTACCTTCAATAATACCAAAAAACTCATCCTGGAGTTTTTTGGTCGTAATTCCTCTTTTTCCTTTATTAATAGGGATATTATCTATTTTTACAACAGGTGTTATCTCTACAGCGGTTCCGGTAAAAAATACTTCGTCGGCAAGGTACAAGGCTTCCCTGGGAATAAGATGTTGTTCTACCCGAATATTTAAATTTCGGGCAATAACGAAAATACTATGACGGGTAATCCCTGCTAAAATAGAAGCACTGGTAGGAGGAGTATAAATAACACCGTTTTTAACCATGAAAATGTTTTCTCCCGATCCTTCGGAAACATAGCCATGAGCATCTAAAGCGATTCCCTCGTCAAATCCGTCCTGAACAGCTTCCATTTTAATTAATTGTGAGTTAAGGTAATTTCCGCCTGCCTTAGCTAAAGCAGGAAAGGTGTCGGGAGCCGGTCTTCTCCAGGAAGAAACACGTACGGATACACCTTTTTCTCTTACCCCTTCACCTAAATATTCTCCCCACTCCCAGGCTGCAATGGCACAACAGACAGGATTTTTCAAAGGATTTAATCCCATATTTCCGTATCCCCGGAAAACAAAAGGGCGGACATAACATTCTTTAAGATTGTTTTTCTGTACGGTTTCAATGACGGCTTTGGTGAAAGTTTCTTTGGAGAAAGGAATTTCTATTCGATATATTTTTGCTGATTCATAAAGACGATTTATGTGGGCTTTTAAGCGAAAAATAACAGTACCTTTGTCGTTTTTATAACAACGCATACTTTCAAAAATAGAAGAACCATAATGTACAACATGAGAGAGAATATGTGTCGTTGCTTCCGACCATTTAACAAATTTACCGTCATACCAAATTTCCCCTTTTCCGAAAGTCATAAACACTGCCTCCTTTAGTAAAAAAATTTACAAATTTATGCAAAAACACCTATTTAATATCGTTGCGACTAATCCTTCGACAATACTCAGAGCAAACTCAGAGATGAAGCAATTTCCATAAAGTAGCCTGCGATGCCCTATCTTATTTCCTACATCCTCCGCCTCAGGCGGAGCGGGTCCTCCTTAAAGATTGGAGGACAAGCAAACAGGCAAACAAAAATTGTATTTTGCGAAACCCGTAAAGAGATTTAGTTTCAAAAAGTAAAAAAATTATATATAAAACAATAACATTTGTCAATGTTTTTTTGTTCTTGAGCTATTTGCGTTGTAGCACTTTTTGGTTTTTGAATTGATAAAAAACTTCCTCATTAAAAAATCGTGTTCAATTTTTCAATTTTTTTTCTTCCCGACACCTATTTTAATACCTTTTTCACCAATTAATTTACCAATT
>JAUVLC010000125.1 GCA_030595925.1 Clostridia bacterium
TTTAGTTCTTTGTTAGATTAGAAAAAATTTATATTTGATTTAAACCTGCCACTTTTAGTAAAGTGACAGGTGGAAATATGGGTTAAGGTTCTGTGGTAAACTTTCCGCAGGATTCAGTGGCAGAATTCACAGGAATACGCATCTGCCAGTCAATATCGATCTCGTTAGCAAGAGCTAAAGTATCTTTGTGAAATAACAACTTGCCGGCAGCTTTTCTAATTATTTCTCCTACTACGGGTTTACACGAATCAAGGCGTATTAGATTCTGTTCAGTCTCTGCAAAGAACCGGGGATCATCTGATAAGATGTCGAAAAAACAGCTCCAACATTCATACTTTCTATGTAATCCTAGAGGTAACTTAATTAAATTTCCAAAAGTGCGTTTCGCTGTTAAACGTCCCTGTTTTGGAAAGAATTCAATTTCAAAAGCTAATTGTTTTTTTAATGCAACTCCAAATGCAACGGCTGTGGCTCCATCAATTGGATCAGATAGAAAAATCCAAATATGATAACCACGGCCACCTGTTTCCTCCAATAAAATTGATTCACGTGGAATCCCAAACTTGCATAAACTGTCTAGTACCTCATGCAATTTATTCTTCAAATAGTTGTATTTTTCATTTCGGTCATAAAAATTAACATGCTTAATATCGCTCTTTGGAATATCGAGATCAACACAAAAAAGGTGGCAACGACTTTCCTTATTAAGCACATAGAGTCCAAAAGTTACATTTCCATCCAAGTGCTGACGTATGTAAAATTCATCAAGCGGCTTATAAACAGGAAAGTAGTAATCTTGAACTTGCTGAGCGAAATGATCCTCTCGACCTCGGAATAGCTGCAAATATAGATCAAGATTAGTTTTTTCATTCATTGATTATATTCCTTAAATTCTGGTGCATGGCTTCCCTTATAACACTTATTTCATTATATCTTTTTAGTGTCATTAGTCACATTTGATTCCTTCAGATACTTATTCGTTTAACACACTAATAGGCTTTTCATTTCTTCTATCCACACTTTAAACTTTAAGATATGTTCCCTAACATCTTTAACTTTTTTCATTTTTTTATTATATTAAAAAAATTTTTATAAACATTCTTGCATTCTTGACTTAAAGATTGATCTTTTGGAAATATTTTTAATAATTTATAAGGAAAATATCCGGTAAACCCATCATCAAAACTATTGAGCATAAATTGGTTTTTGGGATGCTTATTATGAAAATTATCAATAGGCTCCGGATTTATTATATATAATTTCAATCCATTTTCTTTGATTGCCTTTTCTATTACACTATTAATATGATCATCTCCAAATCCATACCCTATAATCAATAGTCTAACATTAGGACACATCAGAGTGTTCTTAAATATATCAAAATATAATGCAAGTAATGGTTCACCATTAATATCTTCTTCTTTTGATTTACCAATAATTAATCTTTGATCGCCCGAATCGCTTATCCAATTTTGAGATCCATGTAATTTAAAATAATAAAAACCATTTTTTTGTTGATAAAATTGTTCCCTAATATATCTAACTTTAGGCCCATCGGGTAATGTTAAATATTCACCAGATCCTGAAACTACATCATAAATTGATGAAAACCAACCTTGTTTTATATTTATTCCAGGCATTGTGGGTTTTGTTCCATTATAATAGTGTCTTTCAAGAAAAAGGTCTTGATTTAGGGTAAATATGAATCCTTTCTTATTTGATAATGAAAACTGATTTATTAATTTCTGTAAGTTATATATATTAATAGGATAAAGGGAATCTTCTCTAAAACTGTAATTCTTTACAATTACATCTAAATTTAAATAAACTTCATTTACAGCATTCTTGATAGCATTCTTTTCTTCAACAGAATAATTTCGGCTCATTATTGTAGAATATACTGTTTCAAAATCAAAATTATTATTTATCATTAAATCCCTAACTCTTTTTTCTTTTTGAACACTTTCGTTATTAAATATTTCTGCACTCATATCTTTCGATAAAGGAGCACCAAAATTATGCGTGAATCCAGCACCTGTTAATAATACATATTTATTATCCACTCTTTACATCTCCTTTTATTATATTATAGATTCACATTTCTATTCCTGATAATTTATTAAGAAAAGAAAACCTATATATAAGAATAAGGCACACTCTTAAGGGAGAGATAGGGAACATTGCGTCCTTTTTTAACTAATTATTATTTGTATTACTTTTGGTTCGTTTTTAGTTGTTTCTTCCCTTTTCCGGTATGATTTACTTATTCCACTTGAACTCACTTTTCAATTCTTTTTCAAATCTGCTTCCGCTTAAACCAAGATAATCTCTTCCTAAATTCACAAATACTGCCCTGGGACAGATAGGGGACGTTGCGTCTTTTAGGAACTAATTATTATTTGTGTTCCTTCTGGTTCGTTTTTAGTTTCTTCTTTCCCACTTCTATATAATTTGCTTATTCCACTTAAATTAATTTTAATATAACTTAAACATAAAGTCAATTAAAATAAATTTGCACATATTTGTTATTTGATAGAGGGATGAATGATAGGGAAAAAGGGGGGGGTGTTTTAAAAAAGATGGCTTGCCGCCAAAAACTTTTTAATGATACGGTCTGCCATGAACCACTCGCACAGCTTGCCATGTATTTGAACAAAATGCCATGAACTACTCGCTATGCTTGAGTACATGGCTAAAGAATGGTACGCGCTCGGATACACGGCTCTCCGCCAATTTTCTTAACAATATAGTCTGCCATGAACCACTCGTTTCACTCGGGTACACGGCTCTCCGCCAATTTTCTTAACAATATAGTCTGCCATGAACCACTCGTTTCACTCGGGTACACGGCTCTCCGCCATAAACTAAAAGTTTATGGCGGAGAGGGAGGGATTCGGACCCTCGAACGAGTTACCCCGTTACGCACTTTCCAGGCGCGCGCACTCGACCAACTATGCGACCTCTCCGTAATGAAACACTATACTACAAAAATATGGGAAAATTGTCAAAAAATTTATTTTTTTTCTTGACAAAATTATGGTTAAAAGGTATCTTAATAGTAGAGGCTTTGATTAAATTTGAAGGTTAAATGTTTTTAAAGGTTCCCACCTAATGAAAGAGCCCTCGGGCTTGTCTATGACTAGTTAGGTGGGTCATTTTTTTGAATTAATAATTTAATAATAAATAGTTGTTCCTTTTTTAAAGATTTCGAATTCACTTTTAACTTTAGTATTTATTTCATTGTATGGTCGAATATCTTTATGTTTTCCCCAATCTCCCATTTTTTTATAAATTGCCCAACAGCAATAATCAGTTGCCTGTAAGCAAAAATGTGATTTGGAAGAATGATGTAAAATATGGAATTTATTTCTCTTTCCTAAGACTTTTCTTATTCCTTCTTTTAAACCCTTTTCAATATCTCTGCGTTTTTCTTTGAAGGGAATAGTATCAGTAAAAATAGTAACTTCTGTGGGAGTGTGTCTATAAAATATATATTTTAGAAGAATTTCATATACTTTTATATATAATTTTGTTGGATCTTGCAAGAAGGGATTAGTTTTTGTTTTTTCCACAATTATTGAATCTATTTCAAAGTCTTGATTCTTGTTAAGAATTACGAAAACCTGATTTCTGACCAATTGTTTATCTTCAGTTGCATGAAAAAATTCAACATATTGACCTTCTTTTATAAGAGAATGTTTTAACTTATTTATATTATCCATTAAAATAAATGGTTTCTGGATTGTGAGAGCTGTAAAAACTAAGTACTGAGTTCCTTTTTGAGAAAAAACAAAATTACCTGATTCATCTAAAAATATATACATACAGTTCTATTTTTCTCTCTTTTTTACACTACTCTACATTATTTTTTACTAAAAGTCAATTCTTCCTGGTTTCCTTTTTTAACCATATCAACTTTTATTGTATCCCCTTTTTTAAAATCTCCCTGGAGTATTTTTTTGGATAGGGGGTTTTGAATTAATTGTTGGATTGTTCTTTTTAACGGCCTTGCTCCGTAAACCGGATCAAATCCTTGCCTGGATAAAAGTTCCATTGCTTGATCAGTAAAAGTAATTTCTATTTTTTTATCCAGTAATTTTTTCTTTAAATAACCAATTTGAATTTTTACAATTTGCTTAAGATGTTCCTGCGTAAGATTATGGAAGATAATTATTTCATCAATTCGGTTAAGAAATTCCGGACGAAAGTGACTGCGTAGGGCTTCCATTACCCGGTTGCGCATTTCTTTCTCGTTTTTACCACCCAGTTCCTGAATTAAATTACTGCCGATGTTAGAGGTCATAATAATTACCGTATTTTTAAAATCTACGGTTCTTCCCTGGTTATCGGTGAGGCGGCCGTCATCTAAAATTTGTAAGAGTACATTAAAAACTTCCGGATGTGCTTTTTCAATTTCGTCGAAAAGAATTACTGAATAGGGCCTTCTTCTGACTTGCTCGGTTAGATATCCTCCTTCTTCATAGCCCACATAACCGGGAGGAGCTCCAAGAAGACGGGAAACGGAAAATTTTTCCATAAATTCAGACATATCAATACGCACCATAGCTTTTTCATCATCAAATAAAAACTGAGCTAATGCCCGGACTAATTCTGTTTTTCCTACTCCGGTAGGGCCCATAAAAATAAATGAACCTATCGGGCGGTCGGTTTCCTGTAAGCCGGCACGCGCTCTTCTGATAGCATTAGCTATAGCGGTTATTCCTTCTTTCTGTCCGATGACCCGTTCTTTAAGTTTTTCTTCTATTTTTAGTAATTTATGAATTTCACTTTCTACCATTTTAGATACAGGAATACCGGTCCACTGGGAAATTACTTCAGCAATATCTTCTTCATCTACTACTTCCTTTAAGATTTTTTGATTTTTTTGCAGTTCGTTTAATTTTGTAGTTTCCTGTTCTAACTGCTTATTCAAATCAGTTAGTGTCCCATACCTTAATTCAGCTGTTTTTCCTAAATCACCGATGCGTTCGGCTTGTTCTGCTGCAATTTTAGTTTGTTCTATTTTTTCTTTTATCTGACTAATTTTTTGTATGTTTTCTTTTTCTTTTTGCCAGTGTAGTTTCATCGGAGTAACTTCTTCTTTCAAATTGGCTAATTGTTTGTCTAACGTTTTTAATTTTTCCTTACAGGAAGAGCTGTTTTCTTTTTTTAAAGCTTCTTTTTCTATTTCACCCCGTCTTATTTTTCTTTCCAACTCGTCTATTTCAGAAGGCATACTATCTATTTCTATCCGCAAACGGGAGGCAGCTTCATCTACCAGGTCAATGGCTTTGTCCGGCAGGAAGCGGCCGGAAATATAACGGTTGGAAAGAACTGCAGCAGCAATAAGGGCATCATCTTTTATTTTGATTCCGTGATGAACTTCATAACGTTCCTTAAGTCCTCTTAAAATGGCAATAGTGTTATCTACATTTGGTTCTCCAATGTAAATTGGTTGAAAGCGCCTTTCTAAGGCGGCGTCTTTTTCAATATGTTTACGGTATTCGTTTAGAGTAGTTGAGCCGATACAGCGTAATTCTCCCCTGGCTAAAGCGGGTTTGAGCATATTAGATGCGTCCATTGACCCTTCGGCAGAACCTGCTCCTACTAATGTATGCAGTTCATCAATGAAGAGAATGATTTGTCCTTTTGCCTGGTCAATTTGTTTTAGTACGGCTTTCAATCTGTCTTCAAATTCTCCGCGATATTTTGTTCCGGCAATGAGTGAGCCTAAATCCAGGGTAAGAATTTTTTTATTATTAAGGCTATCGGGAACATCTTTGCTGATTAACCGTTGGGCTAAACCTTCGGCAATAGCGGTTTTTCCTACACCGGGTTCACCGATTAAAACCGGATTATTTTTTGTTCTTCGGGAAAGAACCTGAATTATTCTTCTGATTTCTTCGTCCCGGCCAATTACCGGATCTAATTTTCCAATTCTTGCTAATTCGGTTAAATCCCGGCAGTATTTATCCAATGCTTTATATTTCGTTTCCGGATTTTGATCGGTCACTTGTTGTCCTCCTCTGATTTTGACTAAAGAAGTATAAATTTTTTCTTTGGTTAATCCATATTTTTTTACTAAATCAGCAATGATTCCTTCTGTATCGTTAAGCATTGCTAAAAAAAGATGTTCGGTAGAAACGAATTCGTCTTTGAGCTGTTTAGCTTCTTTAAATGATTGATTCAGTACTTGATTTAAGCGGGAGGAGAGAAAGGATTCTCCTCCTCCGTGAATCTGTGGCCTCTTTTCTAAATTTTCCGCTAAATTTCTTTTTAACATTTCCGAATTAATTTCCAATTTTTCTAAAAGAGAGGGAACAATTCCTTCTGTTTGATTAAGTAATACAGATAGAAGATGTTCTAAATCTATTTGCTGGTGATTGTTGTTTTGGGCTAATTTTTGTGCTTCCTGCAGGGCTTCCTGTGCTTTTATGGTAAATTTTTCAAATTGCATATTTTTTCCTCCCTTACTTGTACTTAATAACTTATAACTGTAGTTTCTGTTATTGTTCCGGTAGCCGCAGGCTTTAGCCTGCGTTATCGTCGGAGCTTTTCCGCAGGCTAAAGCCTGCGTTATCGTCGGAGCTTTTCCGCAGGCTAAAGCCTTCGTTATCGTCGGAGCTTTTCCGCAGGCTAAAGCCTGCGACTACCCTTTGTCTTTCGTCCTTCGTCCTTCGTCTTTTGTCTTTCATCTTTATCTATGGACTATCGACTATGGACTATGGACTATGGACTGTCGACGATGGACTATTTTTTGTCTTTTCTTTTTATCTTTTAACTTATAACTGTAGTTTCTGTTTTTGTTCCGGTAGCCGCAGGCTAAAGCCTGCGTTATCGTC
>JAUVLC010000087.1 GCA_030595925.1 Clostridia bacterium
GGTTTTAATAATAAGATTAAACGTTTAAAACGAATGGCTTACGGATATAAAGACATAGATTATTTTAGGTTAAAAATACATCAACATTGTGGATTACTAAATCCTGGATTAATTCCACAATAAATACGAATGAACCAAAAATTTGAATGGTGTAATTTCAGAATATTCAACGGTAAGAATTGATATGGATTTATCGACAACTGATTTTTCAGTGACCCCTGATCTAGACAGTATAAGTATGAATTATTACGAACGCAAATACATTTCTCCCGAGCCTATCTGGGCTATGCCTGGAAGTGAAGAATATATAAATTTTTCTACTTTAGATAGCTTTCAGGTAGAGCTTCCCGATTTTGCTGATATAGGGGCAGCATTTTCTATAACCGTTATTGCTAAGGATTTTGAGGGAAATAATACTACTTCTGTTTTGCAAACAACAAATCTTTCTGTTGATTCAGGGACAATAAACATAACATCTATACCTAAGGAAGAGTTTGTTGATGATGGTATCTGGACTGGTGAAATTATTTTGGATTTTGCAGGGGAAAGAAAAGTTACCTTGACTAATGGGATGGCTCGGGGAAGTGATATAATAATTATAAAAAATCCTTTTTCCAAAAATAGACTTTATCCTAATTTCCCCAATCCATTTAGACCGCATAAAGATATAAATACCACAATTCAGTACGATTTAAAAAGTGATGTGAAGAGTATAAAGGTGGAGGTTTATACACTTAGTGGAGAGTTAGTCAAACAATGGGATGGAGAAATTACAGTGGGGAGACACCGTATTTTATGGGATGGTAAGAATGAGCATAAAAATGCTGTATCTTCGGGGATGTATATTGTAGTAATTAACAAAGATGGTAAAGTAATGGACAGAAGAAGGATAGTGATAATAAAGTGATAGAAAAAAAGGATTAAAAGATAAATATTATGTAGTACGGTTTTTTTTTATTAATTAGAAAGTTTTTTTCTTTGGAAGTTAAAAAAAATTATAGCCTGCCGCTCTTGACTACTGCTTTCCTATTTGTTATAATTACCTTTGAAAAAAAATCCCACAATAAAAATTATCTAAATTAATAATGGGTTTTATTTTAGTGGAAAAATTATTAGTTTATTAAAAAAAGAGGTTGTTTATGTTAAATGAAGTAGTTATTTCCAGGGCGATTATAAAAAAATTTATGGATGAATTATTGGAATTTGTAGAAGTTGATGTGGCTATTGCCGGGGCAGGGCCGGCAGGATTGGAAGCAGCGTATTTTTTAGCTAAGAAAAAAGTAAAGGTTGCTGTGTTTGAGAGGAAGTTGTCCGTTGGTGGAGGTATGTGGGGTGGTGGGATGATGTTTAATAAGATTGTTATACAAGAGGAAGGCAAGAGGATATTGGATGAAATAGGAATTAGAATGGAGAAATATCAGGAAGGTTATTATACAGCTGATTCAGTAGAAGCGGTTACGGGGTTATCTTTTCGTGCCCTTCAGGCAGGAGCGAAGGTATTTAATTTGATGGATATAGAAGATGTAATAATCAGGGAGGATAAATTAAGCGGGTTTGTTTTAAATTGGTCGGCGGTAAATATAGCTAAATTACATATAGATCCTTTAAGTATAAATTGTAAGATAGCTGTAGATGCTACCGGTCATACCAGTGAAATTGCCAAAGTTGTGCAGAGAAAAAGCGGTGCTAAATTATGTACCCCAACGGGAGCGATTATAGGGGAAAAACCAATGTGGGCGGAAGTGGGGGAAAGAATTATTGTGGAAAACACTAAGGAAATTTATCCTAACCTTTATGTTACCGGAATGGCGGCGAATGCGGTTTTCGGGGGACCGAGAATGGGTCCCATTTTTGGAGGGATGTTATTATCCGGGGAAAAAGTAGCAAAAATGATATTGGAAAAGTTATAACTGAAAAAATTAAAGGAATTAATAATGGACATATTACCAATTAAATTATACAGGGAAGCTGTTTTGTCTGCTAAAGCAAGGAAAGTGGAGGAGATAGATAAAGAACTGAAAATGTTTATTACTGCAATGATGCGGACGATGTATAAGTACAGAGGGATTGGATTGGCAGCGCCACAGGTGGGGGTATCAAAAAGAATAATTATTGCTGATATAGGGGAAGGGTTGAATTGTTTGATTAATCCCAGGATACTTTGGTCTCGCGGAGAAGATGTTATGGAAGAGGGATGTTTAAGCCTTCCTAAAATCAATCTGGAAATAAAACGTTTGGAAGAAATAGTAGTAGAGGGAATGGATAGAAATGGTAAACAAACACAATTAGCGGTAAAGGGGCTTTTAGCTCGGGTATTCCAGCATGAAATAGACCATTTGGATGGAATTTTAATCATTGACAGGGTTTCCAAAAAAAAGTTAAAATCAATTAAAAAACAATTAGAAGATATACTTAAAAATCCTGCGGAGGTTTGCCTTAAATAAATTTAAATAGAGCAACGGCAGTAATAAAAAGGAATATTTTTGTGGAAAATATTAGAGAAAATGTAGAGAAAATTTTGAGTGAATTGCCGGAAGGGGTAAAGTTAGTAGGGGCGGCAAAGACAAAAACCGTACAGGAAGTTTTAGAAGCAGTAGATGCCGGGGTAGAAATTATCGGAGAGAATTATATTCGGGAAGCGGAAAAGGTAATTGAGCAGATAAAGAAAACAGAATTTGAAAGGAATACTGCTGCAGATAAAAAAAGATATGCGGTAAAATGGCATTTTATCGGGCACTTGCAAAAAAATAAAGTAAAAAAAGCGGTTAAGCTTTTTGATATGATAGAAACAGTGGATTCTTTGAAAATAGCCGGAGAAATTGATAAGGAATGCAGGAAAATAGAGAAGGTAATGCCGGTATTACTGGAAGTAAATAGCGGTAGGGAAAAACAGAAATTCGGTATATTTCCGGAAGATGCGGAAAATTTAGTCAGAGAAATTTCTTTATTTGATAATTTGAAAATAATGGGATTGATGACTATGGGCCCCTGGGAAGAAGATGCTGAGGTTTTGCGTCCTTATTTTAAAGAGACAAAAAAAATATTTGAAAAAATTAAATCGCTTAACTTAAACAATGTTCGGATGAAATATCTTTCGATGGGAATGAGTAATTCTTATCATATTGCTCTGGAAGAAGGGGCGAATATGATACGAGTGGGAAGTAGAATATTTGGTGAAAGAAATTATCAATACTAAAAAAGATTACTATGTTTAAAATTTTAGATGACTTATGGTTTAAATTAAAATCATATTTAGGTGGAACAAAGTTTTTGTGTGATTCATGTCGGTATGATTGGGGAGATGCCTGTACCAGTCCCGAGAGGCCTAATGCAACAAGGTGTCCTGATTATAAAAAACGGTAAAAAACAAGATAGTTAAAAATTAGTTGAATTAAATTAAAAAGAGGGGGGAAAATGAAAATAGTGATAAAGGGTTTTATCGAGACTTCCTTAGTTGATTGGGAAGGGAGGATAGTTTCTACCTTATATGTGCCCTATTGTAATTTTAGAGGTCCTTTTTGCCAAAATTCCGGATTGATACTTAATCCTGAACAATATGAGACTATCCCTGTAGAGGTGATTATAAATTATTTAATCAAGCGTAAGGGATGGATTGACGGGGTATGTTTGACCGGAGGTGAACCCTGTTTATACGAAGATGTAATTGATTTTATTGAAAAAATACGGGCAACAGGGATGAAATTGAAACTGGATACCAATGGTACTTTTCCCGATGTTTTGCGTAAAATAATCGAAATGAAAATTGTAGATTTTGTTGCTATGGACATTAAAGCACCTTTGGAAGAAGAGGCATATAGTAATTCGATAGGGGTAAAGAGTAAAAAAATATTGGGAAAAGTTAAGGAAAGTATTAGTATTATTATGCATTCGGATATTGATTATGAATTTAGAACGACAGTAGTTCCTTCTTTACATGAAAAAGAAGATGTGTGTAAAATTGCCCAATATATAAAAGGAGCAAAAAGATATGCTTTGCAAAATTTTGTTCCTCAAAACACACTGGATCCGGAGTATATGAAAATAAAACCTTATGGCAAAAGTGAAATGGATGAAATTTACCGGGAAGTTTTTCCTTATGTAAAGGAATGCCGTATGAGAGGGGTATAAAATATTTGCTTGATTATATTTTTTTGTTAAAGTACAATAAGCCGGTTGTTTGAGAAGTAAAAAAATTGTCGTTAAAATCTATGGACTCATAGGCTGAAACGAATTTCGTGGCAGCCTATTAATTTTTAATAAAGGGAGAGAAAAATGGAAACGTATGCGTATGGTTTTCCCCGACTGGGAAAAGATCGGGAATATAAAAAAGCGATTGAAGATTTTTGGAAAAAAAAGATTACAGAAAAAGAACTGAAGGAATGTATTTACAATTTGGATAAAGAACGGGTAGATATTTATGATAAATATGTTGATAATTTTCCTGCCGGAGAAATGACTTTTTACGATAATATGCTGGATACGGCAATTATCGTCGGTTTATATAAAAGTGAAAATTTAGACGATTATTTTGAATTATGCAGGGGTAAAAATGCATTAGAAATGACTAAATGGTTTAATACCAATTATCATTATCTTGTTCCCAAAATTGATGAGTCTTTTTCTCCTGCGCAATTTAATTTATCCTGGGACAAATTAACACAGGTGAAAGAAAGAAGTAAAAAAGGTGTTCCTTGTTTAATCGGTCCTTTTACTTTTTTGAAATTATCCAAAGGAATTGAACCCGGAAAATTTAAAGAGTATCTTTTTTCTTTAGCTGATGTTTATAAAAAAATAATTGACAATCTGGATGAAATTTATTTGGATGAGCCGGCTTTGGTAATGGAGCTTTCACCGGAAGAAACTAGTATGGTTAAGGAAGTATATAAAAAGATTACTACTCAAAAGGACAAGATTACTCTTTTCACTTATTATGATTCGGTAGATTTTCTGGCTGACTTATATGAATTACCGCTAAAAGCGATTGGCCTTGATTTTGTTAACGGCAAAGAAAACTTGGAAAACATTAAAAAATATGGTTTTCCGGAGGACAAAATTTTAATTGCCGGTATTGTTGACGGACGGAATGTATGGAAGACAGACATTAAAGCATCCCTGGAGATTTTGAAGGAATTAAATAAATATGCAAAAAATTTGGCTGTTTCTAATGCGGCTCCTCTGTCTCATTTGCCCATTACTAAAAAGGGTGAAAATTTGGATGAGAGACTTTTGGGGAAATTAGCTTTTGCTCAGGAAAGATTAGAAGAATTGCAATTAATTTCCCGGATATACAAAAATGGTGAAAATAAAGAAGGGGAAGAGTATAGTAATAATAGTGCGGATGATTTTGGGGTGAATAACGATGTCCGGGAAAAAATCAAAAATTTAAAAGAAGAGGATTTTTTAAAGAAGATGTCCTATGAAGAACGCGATAAAAAACAACGGGAGATTTTAAATCTACCCCTTTTTCCAACCACTACCATTGGTAGTTTTCCTCAAACACCTGAAGTCAGAAAAAAAAGAATGGATTTTAAGCGGGGTAAAATAAGCAAAGAGGAGTATCAATCCTTTATTAAAGAAGAAATTACCAACTTAATTAAATTTCAGGAGAAGATAGGTCTGGATGTGTTTGTACACGGAGAATTTGAAAGAACGGATATGGTGGAATTTTTTGCGCAAAAACTGGAAGGAATTGCTACTACTGATAACGGATGGATTATTTCTTATGGAACACGGGGATATCGTCCTCCGTTAATATACGGAGATGTTGCAAGAAGTAAACCCATGACGGTTGATGAAATTAGTTTTGCTCAGAATTTGACCGAAAAACCGGTTAAAGGAATGTTGACCGGGCCGGTTACTATTATTGCCTGGAGTTTTGTTAGAAAGGATATACCTGTCAGCCAGGTTGCTTATCAATTAGGTTTATGTTTACAGGAAGAAATAAAGGATTACGAAAAAGCAAATATTAAAATAGTTCAGATTGATGAACCGGCTTTCAGAGAAAAAGCACCGATAAAAAAGAGAAACTGGAAACAATATTTCCAATGGGCGGTAAAAGCATTTAATTTAGCCAGTCAGTCAAAGCCCGAGTTGCAAATTCATACCCATATGTGTTATTCGGAATTTGGGGAAATTATTGAGCAAATTAATCAGATGAATTTTGATGTGATTACTATAGAGGCTTCCAGAAGCAAGGGAAACATTTTAAGCCATTTTGAAAACAGTGATTTTAACCGGCAGATAGGCTTAGGGGTTTGGGATATTCATTCTCCCCAAATACCCACTCCGGGAGAAATTACTGCCACAGTAAAAAGAGCTTTGAAAACATTTCCTAATGATAATTTTTGGATAAATCCTGATTGTGGATTAAAGACAAGAGGTTGGGATGAATCTGCTAAATCCCTGGAAAATATGGTTGAAGTTACCAGGGAATTGAGAAAAGAGTTTGTTTCTTAAATTTTTAGTAAAATAATTTTAATCTTTGCAGTGTCAATGTGTGCATTATTATAGACGGTGCACTTTATATGACCGATGGCCCTTAAATTATGTTACAAAAGACAAAGCAGGAAAGATATTATAAGTTTTCTAAGTATTTAAAGTTACGTTTTGGGGAAAGGGTCCATAAGGTAAGTGTAGATGCGGGTTTTTCCTGTCCCAACAGAGATGGAAAAATAAGTAAAGCCGGTTGTATTTATTGTGATAATAGGGGATTTAGTTTTTATTCCAGAGTTCCTTCCCGTTCTTTACAATTCCAGATAGAAGAAGGAATGAATTATGGCAGAAAACGTTTTAAAGCCGGAAAGTTTATAATTTATTTTCAGGCTAATACTAACACATATGCAAAGCCGGATATTTTAAAAGAAAAATATGATATAATAAAAAAATTCAAAGATATTGTAGGTATTGCCATTGGTACGCGTCCGGATTGTGTTAATGAAGAAATTTTAGCGTTAATTGATTCTTACTCATCCCAATATGAAGTATGGATGGAATATGGGTTGCAAAGTGTTCATCCGCAAACCCTCGAATTTATTAATAGAGGGCATACTTATGAACAATTTTTAGGGGCAATTAAAGCTACCAGAGAGAAAAAAGATATAAAGATTTGTGTCCATATTATTCTTGGATTACCCGGTGAAACTAAGCAGATGATTTTGGAAACAGCAAAAGCTCTTGCTTTGCTTAAAGTAGACGGGGTTAAAATTCATCCTTTGCATATAATCAAAGGTACGAAATTAGAAGAAATGTTTAGGCAGGGATTATATACGCCGTTGAAGTTTGAAGAATATTTGGATTTAGTTGTAGAATTCTTAGAATATCTTTGGCCTGAAACGGTTATTCAAAGGATTACGGCAGATTGTTCCCGGGATTTTTTGGTTGAACCGTTGTGGCTTTTAGAAAGGGATAGATTATTGGAAAAAACAGAAAACACCCTTGAGCAAAGAAACACCTTTCAGGGTAAGTTTTATTGAGAGTTTTGTTAGATACAATATTTTACGTTTTTGCTAATTTGTAAGGCAGAGCGAGTAGGCAATGAGGATAAAAAATTATTTTGTAGAAGGGCTAAAAAAAAATAAAAAAAGGAGGAAGTAAAAATGGAAGTTGTATTAACTGATCAAAATTTTAAGGAAGAGATTTTAAATTCTGTAGTACCTGCTTTGGTCGATTTTTGGGCGCCATGGTGTGCCCCGTGTAAGATGGTTAGTCCTGCAGTTGAAGAAATTGCTAACCAGTACAATGGAAAAATTAAAGTAGGAAAATTAAATGTAGATGATGCTCCGGTGATTGCTTCTCAATATAGTATTATGAGTATTCCTACTTTAATGATATTTAAAGGAGGGGAAGTAGTAGATAAGATAATCGGAGCAGTGCCCAAAGAGCATATAGAAGAAAAAGTAAAAGCACATATTTAAACCTTATAGCCTAATGCGTAAAGTATAAAGATAAAACTGGGTTTGAAAGTCTTTAATAAGTTATCTGGAGAGAACTTATGGAATTATGCTTTAAGGTGTTAAGAGGGAGGTAAATTTTTGTGATATTAAGGGAGATGTTAAAATCAAAGATTCATAAGGCGGTTATTACCGGAAAAAAAATAGATTATAACGGCAGCATTGGGGTGGACAAAAGATTGTTGGATGAAAGCGGCATTTTACCCGGAGAAAGAGTGCAGGTTTTAAATTTTAATAATGGCCGGAGATTAGAAACCTATACAATAGAGGAAGAAGAAAATTCAGGAAGAATTATTCTTTATGGTCCGGCCGGCCGTTGCGGGGAAATTGGTGATGAGCTTTGTATCTTATCTTATGTTTTGGTGACAGAGGATGATATAGAGAAAGTAAAGCCCAGAAAAATTGTGGTAAAGAAAAATAATCAAATTTAAGCTAATTTTTAAAGACGGCAAAATTTAAATCAGAGAAGTTTTTTTATTTGTAAAATATAAATAGGGAGAATGAATTGCAATGGACAAATATAAATATATTTACGGTCCTGTTTTTTCCTGGAGATTGGGAAAATCTTTAGGCATAGATCCTCTTTCACAAAAGGAAAAAATTTGCACTTATGATTGTATTTATTGTCAGGTAGGGAAAACTTTGGAATTTAAATCTAAGAGAGCTGTATTTATCCCTACCTATGAAATAATAGAAGAAATAAAAAAAATACCTCTGGTTGAAATTGATTATATTACCTTTTCCGGAAGAGGGGAGCCTACTCTGGCACTTAATCTGGGTGAAATGATTAGGGCGGTGAAAGAAGTAAGGAAAGAAAAAATAGCGGTTATAACCAATTCTTCCCTACTAAATGAAAAAAAAGTAAGGGGAGACCTTGCTTTAGCTGATTTGGTAATGGTAAAATTAGATGCCGGTACATCCGGGAGTTTTCAATCGATAAATAATCCGGCTCCGGACATAAAATTTGAAGATATGCTATTGGGAATTAAAAAATTCCGTTACGAATATAAAGGGAAATTTGCTCTTCAGATTATGTTTGTGGAAAAAAATAAAAATGAAGCTATAGAATTGGCTGATTTATGCCGGGAAATAAAACCGGATGAGATTCAGATTAATACTCCTTTAAGGCCTTCGGGTGTTTCACCTCTTTCAAAGGAAAAACTAAAGGAGATTACGAGTAATTTTAGCAATATGGAGGGGATAAAAGTTTTTTCCGTATATGATGTGGAAAAAGAGAAAGTAATACCTTTTACCAGGGAAGATACTTTTAAAAGAAGAGGAAAGGAGTTAACAAAGTGAAAACATATTTGGATTGTATCCCTTGTTTTTTTAAACAGGCGTTGGAAGCAGCGCGTATGGCCGGGGCAGATGATTTCAGTCAGAAAAAAATAATAGATGAGATTGCCAGAGTAGTAGTTGATTTTCCCCTATCTTCCAGTCCCCCGGAAATGGGGAGGATAGTATATGGGGTGGTAAAGAAAGAGACGCAAAATTATGACCCTTATAAAGAAATCAAAGAAAAAAGTAATAGTCTGGCTTTAAGTTTTTTACCTGAATTAAAACAAAAAATAGAAAAGTCAGGAGACAGGCTTTTAACTGCTTTGAAACTTTCTATTTTAGGTAATATTATAGACTATGGAGTAAAAAGCAATGTAAAGGTAGAGGAGGAAATGGAGAAAATTATAAAGTTTAATTTTAATCTGGATAACCGTGAAGAAAAAGAGGTGTTTGATTATCAGATATTTAAAGATGCTCTTAGACAAACGGAAAGTATTCTTTATTTAGCTGATAATGCAGGGGAAGTAGTTTTTGACCGTCTTTTAATCGAGGAATTTAGTAGATTAAACAAAGAAATTATTTATGTGGTAAGGGATAAGCCGGTGATTAATGATGCCTTGATTGAAGATGCTGAAACTTGCGGTATAGATAAATACGCACATATTATTTCCAGCGGGGTAGATACTCCGGGAACGATTTTAAATCTTTGTTCCGAAAAATTTCTTAAAATTTTTCAGGAATCAAAATTAATTATTAGTAAAGGACAGGGTAATTTTGAGGCGCTTTCCGGAGAAAAAGCACCTATATTTTTTCTTTTTAAGGTGAAGTGCCCTATAGTAGCTCAAGATATTGGCTGTAAACTCGGGGAAATGATTTTAAAAGCACAACAAATCCCGGTAGAACAGATTGGGGTTGGGTTATTGTAAATCAACTATTCCGTAGCTTGCTACGGGGTACTAATCAATGTCACTCCTGCGGAAGCAGGAGTCTGTTATGTAATGTGTCAAGCCCTAATTCAAATGCTTTTGCAATAATCGGAACCGGAACTATCTGTTATCCGTGGCATCCTTGAAGTGAAAATTAAATAAATCTAAGCAAGGATCACACTCATTGATTTTTTCGTTTTAG
>JAUVLC010000169.1 GCA_030595925.1 Clostridia bacterium
TGTAAAAGAGCTCATTATGGTTATAAAAAAATATATTAAATCTCATAATCAAAATCCAAAAGTTTTCGTTTGGACAGCTTCAGTTGAAAGCATTATGAGAAAAATTTCAAATGTAAAGAACTGTTAGAGACAGTACACTAGAAACGAAAATTTAAAAGCTGTCCACTTTTGATTCTTAAATGACATCCATAAAAATTTTGATTGACATAGAGCATTAAAAAAGATATATTATTTATAGTTCATCAAAAAGCACTCACGGGGGTGAAATATGAAACCAAAAATAATAACAAAAAAAACACTTTCCGCTAAAGAAATAGATCTAATAACCCGGCTTGAGTTTGAGGGAAAAGAGATTTATACCAGGGAAGAAATAAAGTTCTTTTGTGGTAATAGGCAAAAGGCGGCTTATTTAATAAAGAAATTACTTGAAAAGAAAAGGATCAGGAAGATTATAAAGAATACATATCTTTTTATCCCGATGAAAGCTCCCCAGGGCAGATGGGCGGGTAACGAATATGTGATAGCGAAAGCATTAATAAATGGAGCAAAATATTATATAGGCTATTCCAGCGTATTTAACTCGTATGGTTTTACCGAACAGGTTGCGCAAATGATACATGTAGTAAATGATAAATATTCAATAAATAAAACAGTTGGCGGTGTTAGGTATAAGCTGATCAAAGTATTGCCTAATAGGATATACGGCCTGGAAATTCGCAAGATAAGTAAGGAAGATATTGTTTTTGCTTCCAAAGAACGAGCGTTGTTAGATACATTTGAATTTTATAATGTGAAAAAAGCATCCGGTATTTTAACCGAACAACTAAAGAAAATTGATGTGACGATTTTTGTGGATTATATTACGCGTTATCCTGTACAAATAATTCGCAGGCGAATAGGGCTTTTCTTAGAACGGATAGGAGTTTCTCAAAAGATGCTCAATAAAATTGACGTAGGACAAAAAGGTTATTCTTTTTTGTACAATACAGAAGAGAAAAAGGGGAAAGTCAATAAAAAATGGAGGATTATCGTTAATGGATAGGGACAAATTACAACAAATAATTCCTTTTATCGCGGAAAAATTTAATTTCAGATTAGAGACCATCGAGAAGGACTATTATTTGACCCTTGTTTTAAATAATGTTGAAACCCATTTGAGCGATAAAATCGTTTTTAAAGGTGGGACGCTTTTAAATAAAGTTCACCTTAACTATCACCGACTAAGCGAAGATATTGATTTTACATACTTTAGCCTTGAAGGCATCGAGACTCGTTCTAAGCGGTCCCGGGCAATTATTCCAATAAGAGAAAAGATGCCGGAGTTATTAAAACTTTTGGATTTAAAAAGCGATAAACCCGAAGGCGAAGGATTTAATAATTCTACACAATATGTCTTTAACATTTCTTACCCGTCATTTATTTCAGGAAAGGATGGGAATATAAAATTAGAGATTTCACTCAGGCAAACACCTATTGAGAAGCCGGTACATAATGACATAACCCATTTTTACAAGGATCCGTTTACAGGAGAGGATTTAATTCCAAAAAACAAGATATTGTCGCTTACATTAAACGAAGCTGTAGCTGAAAAACTTAAAGCAGCAATTACAAGAAAAGATGTTGCGATTCGTGATTACTATGACCTGTGGTTTATATGTGAGGCCAAATTCGACTTTAAAAACAAAGAGTTTCTTTCCATATTCAAGAAGAAACTAGAAGAAGAAAAATACAGAGCAAATTATTCGCATAATTTTGGCTTAGATCAAAAAAATATAGAGTTACTTCATAGGCAAATAGGACCGGAATTAATCCCTGTTATTCGGGTAGGCGAAACTTTTGATCTCAATAAGGTTTTTGAACGATTTAACGTGATTATGCGTAAGTTTTCTAAGTCGTTGGGTGTATGACACAAAAATGGGAAAAATTAAAAAAGTTCCTTAAAAAAATATTTCTTTAAATTACTGTTCCAGTAGAAGGAATTCGGGCTTAAAGGATTTGTTTTTCTGAGATTTTGGAAAAACGGTAAATTTTTGGATGTTACAAAATTTAAAAATGAAGAGATTAGAGCTATCCGCTGTTAGTTCTTAAATGACAGTTAAAAATTTCTTATTGACAAAAAATTAATATCGGTTATACTTATATCAATTAATTTTATTTAGGAAAAAAATAATAAGAAAGGAAGAGAAAAATGAAAAAATTTGTATTAGTTGCTTTATTAGTTGTTGTATTAAGTACTTGTTCAGCTTTTGCTACACAAGAGCAAAGAACAAAAAGTATTACTGTTAATCCAATAGGATGGATGTTTGGTGCCTACAACGCAGAATTTAATTTCAGTGTTACTCCCTGTTTAAGTATTCCTATTTCAGTTATGCATTGGAGTTTGGATTCTGACAGCGGAGTAAATGAATGGGATTTTGACATGAATGCCATTGGTTTGGGATTAAGGTACTATTTTGCCAAAAAAGCAGTTGAAGGCTGGTATCTTGGCGCAGTACTTAGTTTTAATAACGTTTCCGTTGAATTAGAAACGGAAGATTGGTTAACTTCAGAAGTATTGACCGGTAAATCAAGTTCTACTGTTGTTGGGTACGGTGCGTTGATTGGATTACAGAGTATATGGGATAGCGGATTTACTCTGGATTTTGGATTGGGAATAAAAGCTGTTAGTATTCCTTCGATGAAAGTTGAAGCTACAGGAGCGGGAATTACTCAAACAGAAGAGTATGAAGGGGAATCGTTTAACATGCCTATCATTAAGTTAGCCGTTGGGTATGCTTTTTAGTTTTTAAAAAAAGTACTTTTAAATTTTTATATGTATTAGGGCAAGCAAAATATAAAATAATAAATAATTATTTTGCTTGCCCTTAATTATTAGAAAGAAGGGGGTGTTTTATTTTTATTGGATAAATATTATCCATTTAGTAATGGTATAGATATTTGTTAAGCGAGAATCTAATACATAACAATGACAATAAAAATTGAAACTTACTCATATTTGTGGAAACTTTTTTAAAAATTCATTGTAATTATAACGAATTTATGAATTTTTTTTATTTTGGCCAAAAAAAGGGAAGTGAATATTATTCTATTTCTGTAGACGCAACTTTTAAGTTGCGTAGGTTTTACGTTGCTATTTACGCAGGCTGAAGCTTGCGGCTACCAATATTTTGTGGTACTTATTATGTAATCTTTGCCACAAATATGAGTAAGTTTCTAAAAATTAAATATATGCTTCGGCCGGTAACTCATTGCAAAGAAGGGTGTAGTATCCGGTCCCGGATATGACTTTAAACTATCTTGAGTAAAACTATAATAAAAAAGCTCCTTTAATAAAGACTATTAAAGGAGCTTTTTATTTGATATAAACCTTTTTTTATTTAATTTCCTAAACATTGCTTAAAAGAGATAATGCCTAAAAAGAAAAGCCGAAACCGAAGAAAAATTGGCTAAAAGACATAGTTATTCCATCAACTTCATTTTTTATACCACGAGTGAAAGAAAAGGAGTTGTAAGAAATACGGTATTCTCCCATCAATGAGGAGGATTCATTAATTTTAATTTTTACCCCGATAGGAATTCTGTATAAAAATCCTACCGATGTTTCATTCAGGGGTTTTCTGAAAACCCCGTTATGATATTGATATATATAGGATGAAGAGATGGTGTTTAAGGTCATTCCCAACCCTAGTCCTATATATGGCCGAAAGGTTTCATTGTAAAATTGTACCAAAATATCCCCGGATAAAAGTGTAAAAGTATTTATTTTTAAGTAATCATTAACCCAAAAACCAAAACC
>JAUVLC010000090.1 GCA_030595925.1 Clostridia bacterium
TTAAAAACCATCTCGGCTCTTCTGGAATTTGGCACAATGTTTCGGGGCTCTATCCATTCACTTACGTTACGTCCCGATGTCTCCTTCCTTTCAGCTTCGTTTAGTTCGTTACCTCACTAAACGTGAAATTCAGTGTTGGGCTGGCGGCTAACCTTTACCCAATCCGGACTTGGCTTACCTTTACCTCACCAGTAAGAATATCTACGCTTTGCTTGGCGCACTTTTAACTTTGTGCCAGTCTGTATCTTTGTTTTTTTGTAGTTAACTTATAACTCATAACTAATAACTGTCATTTCCGTGCCTTGATGCCTTTCTTTCGTCTTTCGTTTTTATCTTTGTCTTTATCTGTAATCTATGGACTATGGACTGTTAGTTGTCTCCTAACCGTCTTTATATCTATCTTATAAACTATAAGATATAGATTAAAAACAAAAAAAACCGACTTGCCTTTCACATCTTCGGCAACTCGGCTAACTCATCTATTACGCACGTTGTCGATAACCCGGCCAACTTACTATAAGTTCCGTAGCTTTGCCCATGCACCCCGCAAAAAAACATGGCCATAAACCCAATGTGGTTTATGAGTCTCCGCCTTACGACGGATTTGCCTTTTCGAATATTTCTGTTACTCTTATTTTCTTATATAAATATATCACAAATATGTCAGTTTTGCTATGTGATTTTTATCACACCCTTATTTTACAAGCCTGCCGACCATTTTGCCGCTTTTACTGTATTCAGTAAAAGCATAGTAATAGTCATTGGGCCCACCCCTCCGGGAACAGGGGTAATAGCTCTCGCTTTTTTAATTACCGAATCAAAATTTACATCCCCTACTAATCCAACCTCTAAACGATTCATTCCCACATCAATTACAACTGCACCTTCTTTTACCATTTCACCGGTAATTATTTCCGGTTTTCCCAGGGCAGCAACCAGAATATCTGCTCTTTTGGTAATCTCCGCTAAATTTCTTGTCTGCGAATGACAGATAGTAACTGTAGCATTTTCTGCTAATAATAAATACGCTAATGGTTTTCCTACAATATTACTTCGCCCTACTATTACTGCTTCCGCCCCCTTCATTTGTATCCCCGAAAAATTTAATAACTCTATAATTCCGTAAGGGGTACACGGAATAAAAATTTCTGATTTTAAAATTTCCGTCATCGTTTTTTTAGACAATAACTTTCCAATATTCAAAGGATGAAAACCATCTACATCTTTTCGGGGAGAGATAGCTTCTATAATTTTTTCTACATTTATATGTTTGGGAAGTGGTAATTGCACCAAAATACCGTGAATTTGAGAATTAATATTAAATCGTCTAATACGCTCCAGTAGTTCTCCCTCTGCCGTAGTGGCATCCAACTGACAAATTTCAGAATAAATACCCACATTCTCACATGCCTTTTTTTTGTTTTTTACATAAATCTGAGAAGCAGGGTCATCTCCTACCAGAATCGTAATCAATCCCGGAATAATTCCTTTTTTCTCTTTAAGTTCAGTTACTTTCCTTTTTAATTCTTCCCTTAAATGGAAAGAAACCTCTTTCCCACTAATAATTTTTGTAGCCATCTCTCTATCCACTCCTTTTTAATAAATTTTTAAACTCCATTTTCACGACAACAAGCTACGGGAAATCGAAGATTTATCCCGCATAATTTTTGAGCGATAAGATACAGGATAATTAAACCCTCGCCCCTTCGACCCCCTTTAGTCTCTCAATATCAATTCAACTACACTATGCTCTACTAAAAATTTCCCATCTAAAAACTTTTGTAACTTTATAACCAGTGATTTTGACAATACCAATCAACACTAAGTTTTGCCCCTATTAATAAAGGAACTTTCGGCAAAAAACCCAACTCATCTTTAATCCGAGAAGTATTAAAAAGCCAATATTTCTGTTTCATTTCCAGTACTTTTTGATTATTAACTACTGCAGGTTTTTGTGTTATTTTAGATATTCCTTCATTAAAAAAAGAAACAATACTTAATAATTTCTCGGGAATTACAATTTTTATGCCCTTTACACTGAGCGACTCACTAATTATCCCGCCAATCTGACTCCATGAATAAATACAGCCATCACCGATAAAATAAATTTTCCCCTGGCTTTTTTCTTTTTCTGCGGCCAAAATACTTCCTTCTACCAGATCTTTAACATAACAAAGATTTATATATTTTTCTTCTTTACCTAAAACCGGTATAATCCCCCGTTTAACCAGTTTAAAATATTTATAAATATCTTTTTCCCTTGGGCCATAAACCGGGCAAGGACGCAGTATTACAAAAGGAACTTTATCTCTAAAATTTAAAACCTCTTCTTCCCCTTTTAGTTTACTCTTTCCATAATCTGTTATCGGACGGGGACAATCCTTTTCTCTCACCAAATCATCTGTCTTATCCGCAGGGCCACTGGCGGCCTGACTACTTAAATAAACAAATTTCTTTAACCCGGAATTTATTTGAGCACAAACCTGAATTAAGTTACGTGTTCCGTATTGATTGACCCCATAATATTTTTGCCGATTTACCGCTCTGACTAAAGCTGCTGTATGATAAACATAGTCCACTTCTTCTACCGCTGTAAATAAACTTTTCCGTTGAGTAATATCACCGTAAACAAGGTTTACTTTTTTCCCGTTAAGCCATTTTAAATCACTTGTTTTCCTCACTAAACAATTTACTTCATACCCTTTTTGAAGAAGTGCATCTACTAAATGACTACCCACAAATCCGTTTGCACCGGTTACTAATACTTTCATTTTTTAAAAATTCTTCCTTTAAATTTAACCAACTACCCCACAGCAAGCTACAGGGAAATAAACTCAAAACCCTTAGCCTCCTTACACTTGGCTCAGGATCAATTCGACTACAGAGTTTTTATCAGAAAAAACTCTAAGTCTTATTTAATTAAATGATACCCTTAGCTCCCTACGGTCGCTCAGGATCAATTCGACGACAGAGTTTTTATCAGAAAAAAACTCTAAGTCTTATTGAAATTACAATCTTTTTATTTACAAAAGAACTAAATTATCACGATGAATTACTTCGTCGTAATTCTTGTATCCTAAAATATGTTTTATTTCTTTGGTTAATTTTCCTTTTATTCTTTCAATCTCTTCGGAAGAATAATAACTCAACCCCCGGGCAAATTCATTGCCCTTTAAATCTACTATACTAATACCATCTCCTATTTTAAACTCCCCTTCTGCTTTTTTAATACCGGAAGGCAAGAGACTTTTACCTTTAGCAACTAATGCTTCTTTCGCCCCTTCATCTACCGTTATTTCCCCTTTCATTCGAGCCCCAAAAGCAATCCATCTTTTTCTCCCCACTATTTTAATGTTCTTAGATAAAAATTTTGTTCCCGGATTTTCCCCATCCAGTATTTTGCTAACCACACCCTCTTTCAATCCATTTACAATAAAAGTAGATACTCCACTGGCGATAGCAATTTTTGCTGCTTTTAATTTTGTTTGCATCCCTCCTGTCCCGCGCCAATCCCACGTTCCCTCCGCTTTCTTTTCCAAATAAGAAGATATTTCCTTTACCTCTTTAATTAATCGGGCTTTTTTGTTTTTTAAAGGATCACAAGTATAAAATCCGTTTACATTAGTTAAAAGAATTAAAAAATCAGCTTCCATCTTACTCGACACCAGAGCGGACAAAGTATCATTATCTCCGAACATTATTTCTTCTACTGCTACACTATCATTTTCATTGATAATCGGAATTACTTTGTGTTTTAAAAGGGCAAATAAAGTATTACGCACATTCAAATAACGATGGCGATTACTTAAATCATCAGCAGTCAATAAAATCTGTGCAGTTAAACAGTTATTTTTTCTAAATATTTCTTCATAAAGATGCATTAATTGACTTTGTCCTACGGCAGCAGCAGCCTGCTTCTCCGGAAGAGTTAAAAATTTCCCTTTCCACTTTAATTTATCCCTTCCTGCAACAATCGCCCCTGAAGTAATTAAAATAATTTCTTCTCCCCTTTTATGTGCTGAAACTATATCTTTCGCTATTTTGATAATACAATTTTTATTAAATTTTCCTTCCGGTGTAGTTAAAACCCCCGAACCTATTTTTAATATTATCCGTCTTGATTTCAAGCAATTACCCTCCCCAACTGTATTTCATTTTGTCCTATCCTACCCCTTCATATAAAAATTTATTCTTTGTAAATAAATACATAATCTCCTATTTTAACTTCATTCCCATCTTTAATTCCCCTTTTTTTGAGTGCTTCTTCTATGCCCATTTTTTTTAAAATTCCCTGCAATCTTCCTACTGCTTCATCATTAGAAATATCGGTCATCCGGATTAAAGTTTCTATTTTTTTACCATACACCTCAAAGATGTTTTCTGTTTTTTTTATTTTAAATGGCAACTCATAAACATATTTTACCGGAACGATTTTTTCTTTTGGAATTTTTATTTTCTTTAGCATTTTCCCTGTTGCAAACAATAAATCCCGTACTCCTTTTTTAGTAACCGCAGAAATCGGAAAAATTTTAAATCCCGGCAACTTTTTCTTGAGTTTTATCAATGCCTTCTCTGCTTGCGGCAAATCCATTTTATTAGCTACAATTATTTGCTTTTTACTGGAAAGATTCCTGCTGAATAATCTTATCTCTTTATTAGTAATTTTAAATATTTCTTCCGGTGATTTTTCCCCAAACCCGGTAAGATCTATAAAGTGAAGCAACATACGTGTCCGTTCAATATGCCGCAAAAAAGTATCCCCCAAGCCTATTCCCAAATATGCCCCTTCAATTAATCCGGGAATATCAGCAAAAACAAAATTTTCATCCCCAATTTCTACCATACCCAAATTTGGCGATAAAGTCGTAAAGGGATAATCAGCAATCTTAGGATGGGCAGAAGAAATTACCGATAAAAAAGTAGATTTACCCGCATTAGGATAACCAACTAATCCTATGTCGGCTATGAGTTTCAATTCTAAAATTACTGTGCTTTTTTCCCCAGGGGCACCTCTTTCCGCAAAATGAGGAGCATTATTTTTTGCTGTTTTAAAACTTGCATTTCCTCTTCCTCCACGGCCACCGACATTCAGCTTTATTTCTTTTTTATCTTCAACTAAATCAACAATCAATTCCTGCTTTTCTTTTATTTTTCCGGAAGAAGAGGTCTTTATTTTATAAACCATCGTTCCGCAGGGAACCAGAATAACCAAGTCTTCCCCTTTACCACCCTGTTTTTTTTTCCCCTGTCCATGTTTGCCATTTTTTGCCCGATAGTGAGGATGCCTCCGTAAATCCAGAAGAGTTTTCAACCCCTTGTCTGCTTTAACAATAATGTCCCCGCCGTTACCTCCGCCTCCCCCATCAGGACCTCCCAGAGGAACATATTTTTCCCGTCGAAAACTCATACACCCGTTTCCGCCGTCTCCCGCTTTAATATAAATTTTTGCATAATCAATAAACATTATATTTTCTCTTTTCCTTGCAATTAATTAATAAATGAAGACAATACCCCTTATAAAAAAAAGGAGAAACAGTTGCCCATAGTGCTTAAAAATTCAAAATAATATCCCTTTTTGAAGTTTTATCGCCATAATCAACAGTTTCCCATTATTATTATAAAAATTACTTACTTATAAATCCTCAAGAATAATACTTTCCCACTCAATTTAGAGGATAGACACTTATTTTGCGATGTTTTCGGTCTATTCGTTCAAAAGTTACTTCCCCTTCAATTTTAGAAAAAAGAGTATCATCCGAACCAACCCCCACATTCCTACCCGGTTTAAATTTTCTTCCTCTTTGACGCACTAAAATACTTCCGGCAGAAACAATTTGTCCCCCAAATCTTTTAACACCTAATCTTTTTCCGCAACTATCTCGTCCATTAGAAGTACTGCCTTGCCCTTTTTTATGTGCCATTTTTTCAACTCCTCCCTTTAATCCTTAACCCAACAAAATCACAATACCACTCATTCCAAATCGACCTTTACTATCAATTTTTCTCATTTAATTACTATTTGTTTTATTTCTATTTGGGTATAATATTGACGATGTCCTCTGGTTTTTTTATAATCCTTTCGTCGTTTTTTCTTGAAAACAATTATTTTCTTACCCTTATTCTGCTTTATAACTACCCCCAACACCTTAACTTTCTCCAAAGCGGATTTGTCCAACAATGCTTCTCCCTCTTTGGAAGCCAATAAGACATTATCTAACTGTATTTCATCTCCGACAGGAACATCTAATTTCTCTACTGATATTTTAGAACCTTCTTCAACTTTGAATTGTTTTCCGCCACTTTCAATTACTGCATACATAATTTTATCCTCCCTTCACATTAAAGCAGTTAGTATACCACATTTTCTATTTTGCTGTCAAGGCAAAAAAGCTTTTTTAATGCTTTTTATTAATTTATCCGTTTAAAAATCTTATCCACATTACGTAAAAACCATTGAATATTAAAACATTCCTTTATCTCATCCTTGTTTAGATGTTTCTTTATATTCCGGTCTTTTAAAATTAAACTTTTAAATTCTCCTTTCTTTTTCCATGCATGCATAGCGTTTTTTTGAATTAATTCATAAGCACGTTCCCTGCTTAATCCTTTATCTACTAAAGCCAAAAAGACCCTCTGGGAAAAAATCAATCCACCGGTAAGATTTATATTTTTCAACATATTACGAGGATAAACTAATATTCCTTCCATAATCCAGGTAAATTTTTGCAATAAGTAATCTATAAGAATACAGCTATCCGGAAAGATTATCCTCTCTGCCGAAGAGTGAGAAATATCCCGTTCATTCCATAAAGCAATATTTTCTAAAGAAGCATGAAGATTTCCCCTTATTACACGGGCTAATCCGCAAATCTGTTCACATTTTACAGGATTTCGCTTGTGAGGCATTGCCGAAGACCCCTTTTGTCCCGGCATAAAAGGCTCTTCTAACTCCAAAATTTCCGTTCTTTGTAAACTTCTTATCTCACCGGCAAATTTTTCCAGAGAGCAAGCTGTAATAGCTATTGCCGCCATAAACTCGGCATGCCGATCACGTTGAATAATTTGATTGGAAACCGGTTCTATCTTTAACCCTAATTTCTTACAAACCAACTCTTCCCATCGAGGACTAATATGCGCATAAGTACCTACCGCCCCGGAAATTTTTCCCACAGCAATAACTTTTTTAGCTCTATTTACCCGTTCTAAGTTCCTTAATATCTCTTCATACCACAGAGCAAGTTTCAAGCCAAAAGTAATCGGCTCAGCATGTACTCCATGCGTTCTGCCTACCATTGGAACCATTTTATACTCTAAAGCCTTTTTCTTTAAAACAACCGCCAGCTTTTTTAAATCCAAACAAATTTTTTCTGCCGATTCTTTCATTTGTAAAGCCAATGCTGTATCTAAGACATCAGAAGAAGTCAATCCCTGATGAATATATCTTGCGTTATCATGTCCTACTTTTTCAGTAATAGAGCTTAAAAAAGCAATTACATCATGGTGGGTTTTATCTTCTATTTCCCTTATTCTTTTTACATCAATTTTCGCCGTCTTTTTTATTTCCAGTACTACTCCTTTAGGAATCTCGCCTAAATCAGCCCTCACCTGACAAACAGTTATTTCTACCTCTAACATCTTTTCAAACCGGTTTTCTTCCGCCCAAATACGCTCCATTTCCGGTAATGCATACCGAGAAATCATATAGCCTCCTTCATCAAATGATTAGTAATGTCAAAAATATTTTATTTTTTGGTAGTCGTCCTCCTTAGGCGGACGTTTTTATGTAATAATTTCTTCTAAATCAAAATCCAACGAACCATCAAACACATACTCTTCCCAATTATCAATTATAACTATTTAAAGGCAATCTGTGTCTCTTCTCTCTACGCAGGCTAAAGCCTGCGGCTACCAGATTACCATAATTACTACTATTCTTCCCCATATCATGAAAAAATCATTTTTTATTTAAAAAAATTTTTATTTAACAGAATGGTTGCATCTTTATCCGCCCCTACGGAAATTAAAGAAAGAGGCACTCCTGCCAATTGTTTTATCCGGGATAAATATTTTTTTGCTTTAGAAGGTAAATCCTGATATTTTTTCATCTTTACGGTAGAGGTTTTCCACCCTTCCCATACTTCGTAACAAGGTTTACATTCCTCTAATATAACAGTCTGACTCGGGTATTCATTAATTATTTTATTCTTATATTTATAACCGGTACATATTTTTATTTTATCTAAATCATCCAACACATCTAATTTCATTACTGCCAGAGAATCAATACCGCTTACCCTTACCGAATGTTTTACCATCACGGCATCAAACCAACCTACTCTGCGGGGCCGCTTGGTCGTAGCCCCATACTCCGCTCCTTTTTCCCGTATTTTTTCCTCTAAAGAAGAGGATAACCGGGTAGGAAAAGGACCATCCCCGACTCTGGTAACATATGCCTTTATTATTCCTAAAATTTTATCTATTTTATTCGGACCTATACCTAAACCCACACAAGCACCGCCAGCGGAAGGATTTGACGAAGTCACATAAGGGTAAGTCCCAAAGTCCACATCTAACAATACTCCCTGCGCCCCTTCCAGAAGAACTTTTTTGTTTTTTTTCATTACTTCGTTAACCATAATACTGGTATTAGTAACATAAGGACGTAATTGCTCAGCATAATCACAGTATTTAAGATATAAATCTTTATATTTCAATCCCGGTCTTTGATAAACTTTTTCTAAGAGGGCATTACGCATAGCAAGAGTATCTTTTAATTTATGAGCAAAAATATCCTTATCCATCAAATCACAAACCCTAATTCCTACCCGGTCAACTTTATCCATATAAGCAGGGCCTATGCCTTTTTTAGTCGTTCCTATTTTTCCTTTTCTTTTTTCTTTTGCTTCATCCAACATAGAATGATAAGGAAATATAAGATGGGCCATATCAGAAATAAAAAGACGGCCGCTAACATTCACTCCTTTTCCCCCTAAATATTTTATTTCATCCAACAAAGCCTGTGGATTTATTACTACTCCATTGCCAATAATACATTTCTTCCCCGGATAAATTATTCCGGAAGGAACAAGATGTAAGACAAATTTATCAGCACCCATTACCACAGTATGTCCGGCATTATTCCCCCCCTGATAACGGCAAATATACTCCGCTTCCCGGGAAAGAAAATGAATAACTTTTCCCTTCCCCTCATCTCCCCATTGGGCACCGACGACACAAAGATTAGACATTTTTCTCCCTCTCTTTTCTCTCTCTATTTTTCTCCCTTGAATTGCCTTTTTATTTCCTTCCGCGTCAAAAAAACAATTAATAAACACATCAAAAGCGGAAAAACATAAGAATCATATCCCCTTATTGACATCCATGAACCACGAATTTCCCTGGCTCCAAAAAAAGAAACAAACCCAAACCAGAAAATATGATTTGATTCACCTAACACCATTACTGCATCCGCATCTTTTTTTCCCCGTAAAAGAGATACTTTAAAAAAATCAATAACAAAATGCATAAAAGATAAAAATATTATGTACCACCACATTAAACCCTTGTTTAAAAAAGGAAAAAACAAAATCACACATAATATTCCAAAAATAGCACTATGTAAAATAATGCCCCAACTTGACTTTTTTTCCCACTCCCAGAGTTTCCCGGAATGAAAAACAAACTCGGACATCAAATGGGCAAATAAAAAATAAAAAAATAAAAATAATCCTCTATTCCACATTATTCTTTCCTTATTATTCTTTCCTTATTATTCTTTCCTTATTATTCTTTCCTTATTATTCTTTCCTTATTATTCTTTCCTTATTATTCTTTCCTTATTATTCTTTCCTTATTATTCTTTCCTTATTA
>JAUVLC010000060.1 GCA_030595925.1 Clostridia bacterium
GTCCATAGTCCGCAGTCAATAGTCCATAGATAAAAACAAATAATAAAAAATAAATACGAAAAGACAGCTCCATAAATGGAGCAACTACAAACTAAAAACATAAAGGTAAAATGTGTTTTGAACGATATAGCAAATTTTAGCAGAAACAAGCGTTTTCAAACCGCATTTTTTAAAACCTCAATTTAATCAATTTAAACTTCCAAATCATATATCTGTTGTCTTTATTCCGTTGTCTATGGACTATCGACTGTGAACTATGGACTATTTTTTTTTGCATGCCCATAGGGTAAAATTATGCGTCTAGAGAAAAACATATTTTTACTTTATTTTCCTCGTCCGGGTGAACACAGGGGTTCACCCCTACAATAACATTTCAATGTTTAACTGTTTTATCTAAATCCCCCTAACCCCCTTTTTCAAAGGGGAAAGATTGTCTTTATTTTTTTAACTTATAACTAATAACTTATAACTGTAGTTTCTATCTATGGACTATCGACTGTGGACTATGGACTGCCTTTATCTTTTATCTTATATTACCACAATAGTTATATTTGCTTTATTAGCCAAAGAAACAACTTCTTCTCTATCAAAAATTAAAGTTTTATTTTCTTCAATAGCCAGAACAGATGCCTTTGCTTCAATTAAAACCTCTATTGTCTTTCTCCCGATTACCGGCACATCAAAACGCATGTCCTGCTCGGGTTTAGAAACCTTAACAACTACCACTCCTTCTCTTCCTAGTTGACTCCCACGAAAAATACATTCATTCGTTCCTTCTAAAGCCTCTACGGCTAAAATACATCTATTCTTGACTATTACCGTCTGGCCAATATCCAAGCCGGCAATTCTTTTTGCAATTTCAAAGCCAAACTTAATATCCTTTTTTTCTTCTCCTGTAGGATGACTTTTTGTAAGAACTCCTTTTTTAGGAAGAAGAGAAGATAAAAAAAGAGTAGAATTAAGTAATTTAATTCCTTCTCTTTCCAACTCCTGCGCCACTGCCCCTAAAATCGAATCGGTTTTTTTATTCTTTATTTTACCCAACAACTTAATTGCCTGAAAATCTAATTTTATTTCAGTAAACAACCGCGTATGTTTCACCTGACCGGCCATTACAGCTTCTTTTACATTTTCCGCTTTTAAAGTTTTTATCAATTTACCCAGATTCCCAATATTAACCCAATAAACTTTATCCCCTACTTCCTCTATTTTCCTATCCGCTTCCCCTTTTAACGCAATAATTACTAATTCTTTTCCCCCTTTTTTGGCCTCCCGTGCAAAAATAAAAGGAAATTTACCATTACCGGCAATGATTCCTATCTTATTCATTACTTACATATTCCCCTTTTAGATTCTTTTACAAACTTAATAAAATATTTCACTTCGTCACCAAGATTTGTTTCATTTTGAAGCATTTCCAATGCTTGTGTCGTATTAAATTTAGAACGAAAAAAAACTTTATAAATTTTTTTCAATTCCACTCTTACATCAGAAGAAAAATTTCCTCTTCGTAAACCTATAGTATTTAATCCAAACAATTTAATCGGATTCCCTACGGCTTTACAATAAGGTGGAATATCCTTATTTACACGCGACGCTCCCCCTACAATTGACATTAACCCTATACGAACAAACTGATGAATAGGGGTAAGCCCGCCGATAATAACTCTATCTTCAATTACTACATGCCCGGCTAAAGTAACCACATTAGCCAATATTACCCGATTGCCGACAATACAATCATGGGCAACATGGACATAAGCCATCAACAAACAATTATCTCCGATTCTTGTTTCACCCGTAGACACAGTGCCTTTATTGACGGTGACATATTCCCGAATGACCGTATTATTTCCTATTATAACCCTGGTGTCTTCTCCCCCATATTTCAAATCCTGAGGAATACTCCCGATAACCGCTCCCGTATGAATAGCACAATTTTCTCCTATTTGTGTATCTCCCTCGACAACAACCCTTTCTCCTATAACAGTTCCTTTGCCAATTTTAACCTTAGCCCCAATTATAGAATAACTACCTATTTTCACCCCGTCTGCAATGACAGAGTCAGGATGAATCAAAGCAGTTTTATGAATTTCCACTTTCAGCCTCCTTTTTTCACTTTTTAATTCATTATAATTCTCTTGTTTACTTCAGAAAAATGTAAGAAAAGTCTAACTAAAATCTCTTATTACAATATCTTGGACAAAATGAAAAAATTTATTTAAAAAATGAATTTTCTATTTCCCTTAAAAACAACTATTTATCTACCAGAGAAAACATAAACTCTGCTTCAGCCGCTAACTTATCACCGATATAAGCTAATCCCTTAACAATTCCTCCTCTTGTCCTCGCTTTCAATATTTCCACTTCCATCCTTAATTGATCCCCCGGAAAAACAGGTCTCCTAAATTTTGCTTCTCTGATTGCCATAAAATAAGCAATTTTATCTTTTAGGTCCGGCCGGCTTAAAAATAAAACACACGAGGCTTGCGCCATTGATTCTACAATCAGTACCCCCGGCATAATGGGATGACCGGGAAAATGCCCGTTAAAAAAATTTTCGTTGATCGTCACATTTTTAAACCCCACCGCTTTTTTTTCTCCTACTATTACAATCTTATCTACAAAAAGAAAGGGATATCGATGAGGAATTAGTTTTTGAATTTCATTAATATCAAAAATTTTACCTTCGGGAATTTGTTTTTTAGACTCCTCCGGCTTAGGAGAAGGGGACACTTCTTTGGATACAGGAGAAAACGACATAGATTCATTTATTTTTTTAGCCAAAGCAATATTGGATAAATGTCCACATTTAATAACAATAATATGTGCTTTCAAGAATTTTCCCAGTAAATACAAATCGCCGATTAAATCCAATACTTTGTGCCGAACAAATTCATCGGTAAAACGTAAATTTTTATTGTGAATTCCCTTCTCACCTACCACAATTGCATTGTCCAGGGTACCCCCCTTGGCTAATCCCTGTTTTTTTAATGTCTCTATTTCATAATCAAAACAAAAGGTACGGGAAGGAGCAAGTTCCCGTTCAAAAACTTCTTCTGTAATTACGGAAGAAAAAAACTGCGTTTTTAATACAGGATGGTTATAATCAATAGTACAACTAATTTTAAAACCGTCATAAGGCAAAGCAATTAATTGTTTATCCCCGTCAGAAAACTCTATCGGCTGATTAATAACAAAATATTTTTTAGGAACATCTTGAGTTTTTATCCCGCTTTTTTTTAAAACTTCTAAATAAGGTAAAGAACTGCCATCCGCTACCGGTAATTCTTTAGAATCAATCTCAATAATTAAATTATCTATTCCCATCCCATAAAAAGCTGCCATTAAATGTTCTACCGTATGTATTTCTACCCCATTCTTACCAATAGTAGTCCCTCTCTTAATTCCTACCACATTGCTGATATTCGCTTCAATTACCGGTTGACCCGGTAAATCAACCCGTACAAATTTTATTCCGGAATCAGGAGGAGCCGGTTTAAAATTAATTTTTGTTTTTACTCCCGTATGCAAGCCTATTCCCGAATAAGAAATTTCTCTCTCTATAGTTTTTTGTTGTTCCATTGCGTCAGTAATCCTCCTTCAAGTTTTATGTTTATTCTTTTTTCATTTTCTTCTTTATTTCCTGAATTTCTTTATACATATCAGGTAATTTTTGCATCAGGGCATATATTTTTTTTGCTTTTTGGTGTGGCCTGGCCGGATATCCGGAAACTACCGTATTCTCCGGAATACTATGTGTTACCCCGGCTTGTGCCCCAACAATAACCTTATCTCCGATAGTAATATGCCCCACCAATCCTGCCTGACCGGCTAAAGTCACATTGTTTCCTATTTCGGTACTTCCCGATATACCTACCTGCGCTACAACAAAACAATTTTTTCCAATCTTTACATTGTGAGCGATTTGAACCAAATTATCTATTTTTGTTCCCTGCCCAATATGGGTAACTCCACAAGTAGCACGGTCAATAGTAGTATTTGCCCCAACTTCTACCTCATCTTCAAGTACTACTTTTCCTATTTGGGCAATTTTATGATGTTTTCCCTCAAACGGAACAAATCCGAACCCATCATTTCCAATTACCGCTCCACAATGAATAATTGCTTTATTTCCAATGTATACTTCCTCCCTGATGGTTACATTAGCATAAATCAACGAATTAGCTCCTATCTTGCTTTTCACTCCTATGTAACAACCGGGATAAATAATCGTATTTTCTCCGATTTCCACATTATTCTCAATTACACAATAAGCCCCAACAGCAACATTTTTACCTAAAGTAACACCTTCCCCGATTAAACAGGTTTTATGAACCTCTCTGGCAATATAATTTTGTTTTGCTGAAAAAACAATATTTAAAACCTGCGAAAAAGCAAAGTAAGGATTTTTAACTCTTATTATAGTTTTATTACTTATAGGTTTTAAATCCCAGGAAACAATAACTGCCGAGGCCTTTGTTGTATGCAAATCTTCTACGTACTTAGGATTGGAAAGAAAAGAAATATCTCCTTCTGCAGCCTCTTTCAATCCCGTTACATTCTTTATGACAACTTCTTTCCTTCCATCTACTTTCCCATTTATAATTTGTGCAATTTCTTCTACTTTTAACGGAAAACTCAAATTTTCTTTGCTCATTTTTGTCTCTTTAACCTTTCTAATACTTTATCGGTAATATCCAATACTTCTTTTCCATAAAGAATTTCTTTTTTATCTAAAATTATACTAATTCCCTCTTCCTGTCCTACTTTTTCTATCGCATCATAAATCATCTCTAATACTGTTTCCATATATTCTTCATCCCGGGAAATAATTTCTTTTTTTGTCTGTTTAATAAATTCCTTCAATTCTTTTTCTTTCTGTAAAACATCCTTTCGTCTATCCTGGATTGTTTTCACTGTTGTAGTATCTTTTTTAACCTCAAATCCATCAGTTATTTCTTTAATTTCATCCTGCTTTAATTCCTCATTCTTCTTTTCGTTGTCTATTCCCTTCTCTGTGGTAGTACCTTTTTTGATATTAAATTCAGTGCTTTTTTCTTTTACTCCACTTTTTTCGATCTTTTTCTGTTCTTTTTCGATATTTTCCTGTTCTTTTTCTATCTCCTCTTCTTCTTTTTTTATTTCTTCTTTTCGTTTTACTATCTCTTCTTTTTTTAATTTAATCTTTGCCTTTAACTTTTGTTTAGCTTCCCGGGTCTTAGGAAATTCATCAAAAACTCTTTTAATATCTACATATCCAATACGTTCATAATCCGAAGATAAATTCAGTCCATATAACGAAATGTTAAGGCAAAAACAGAAAACGGAAAATAATAATAAAAAAATCTTTCGATTCATTTTTTCACTCCCCTATCTCTTTAACAACAAATTCTAACTCCGAAATACAAAAACAAGACAGTCCATAGACCATAGACAGAAACTACAGTTATAAGTTATGAGTTATAAGTTATGAGTTATAAGTTATGAGTTAAAAAAACAAAAACAAAATACTGCAAATGGCAAATAGCAAAAAAAAGACAGTCACAGGGGCACAAAGTTACTGACAAATTCCCAAATTCAAACTTCAAACTTCAAAACAAAAAAATGAACGTAAAATGTATTTCGAACGACTTAGCAAATTTTTCGCGTAGGGGTGGGATTGCCCACCCTTTAATTAGCATTTGTAAACCGCTTTTTTTTAACCTCAATTTAATCAATTTAAACTTCCAACTCATATATCTGTTGTCTTTATTCCGTTGTCTATGGACTATCGACTATGGACTGTGGACTATTTTTTTTTGCGTGCCCGCAGGGTAAAATTATGCGTCTAGAGAAAAACATATTTTACCTTTATTTTCCTCGTTCGGGTGAACACAGGGGTTCACCCCTACAATAACATCTCCATTTTAAAAAACCTGGCCAATAGTAAAATACCATTGATGACGGTTAGATGGGACAACCGAATCTTTATGGTTTAAACCATAACCCCAATCAAGCCGAATAGGAAATACCGGGGTTTTAAATCTAATGCCCGCTCCTACACCGGATTTCATTTGCCCATCTTTTGAGCCTATTTTTAAATCTATGGCATCTTTTGTTAACCATGCCCCACCCACATCAGCAAATATTGCCCCCTGTAAAATTGTCCGTCCTCTTTCCATCACTATGGGAAATTTATATTCCACATTAAAAACAGTCATATATTTTCCACCTTCTGACGGCCCGATTTGTCCACGATAATCATATCCGCGAACACTTTCCGCTCCTCCCACATAAAACCTTTCGTAAATAGGAACCTCATCGGAAGAACCAAACTCTTCTACTCTGCCAAATTCACCGTGAAATCCTAAAACAAACCGCCAAAAAGTAGGAAAAAACCAACTGCTGGAAAAAAGGCCCTTGGTAAAATTATTATTTCCACCTAAAATACCCCCGGCTACTTCAACAGAAATACTGTTTTTTGAACCCTTTGATGCATCGAAAATATTATCACGACTATCCCTCGCAAAATATTCAGTTATACTGCTGGTAGTATCTATCCCTTCCTGACTCTGCATATACTCCGAATCGGTATCATAAATTTCTACTTCTTCGTAAGCATAAGTAAGACTGGTACTATATTTATCGCTTAACCGTCTACCGACCCTTAAATCTCCTCCTCTTCTCCCCTCTTTATAACGATCCGTTTTCTCTAAATCTCCTTCTGTATAAACATAATCTTTTATCCTTACCGTATCAAAAACATTGCATCCAAAAGAACTCCGTGTCCCAAATAACCATGGTTCAAAAAATCCTATTTCGTAATTCTGTTTTTTTTCCCCAAACTCCCAAAGAAGAGTTACTTTTTGTCCACGGCCCAAAAGATTAGTTTGAGAAACCTGCATTGTTCCCAAAACTCCATCCTGTGAACTATAACCTGCCCCCACACTGGCTAAACCTGTTTTCTTTTCGACAAGCGATAAAACCAAATCCGCTTTATCCAGAACATCGGTTTGTTCAACATCTACTTTCACATCTTCAAAAAAACCCAGATTATATATTTTTTCCTGCGTACGGCGGATAAGCCCAACATTAAACGGGTCTCCTTCTTTTATTAACAATTCCCGCCTGATTACATATTCCTTGGTAATTGTATTTCCTTCAAGATACACCCTGTCTATATAGACCCTCCCTCTTTCTATAATTTCAAAATTAATATTTACTAATTTCCGTTCCCTATCTAATTCTTTTTGTGGATTTGCCTCCATCCTAATATACCCCTTTTCGGCATAAACACTTTGAATATTCATTATTCCTTTTTGATATTTTTTTTCATCAAAAATTTTTCCCGAAAAAACACCAAATTTCTTTTTTAAAAATTCTCCCTCAAAAACAGTATTTCCACTAAAAGTAATTTCTTCCACTTTGAACTGATGACCCTCATTAATAGGAATTTCAATATACATTTCCGTCCTTTCGGGATTATAATTAATCCGTGATTCTAAAATCTCTACTTCTATATATCCCTTTTGTCTATAAAATAATTCTAATTCCTTCAAGTCGGTATTTAATAGCTCTTCTTTGTAAACTTTCTTCCTCTTTGTTTTCATTTTCTTTAAAATTTTCTTAACCGGAAATTCCTTTACTCCGGACAAATTAATTCCCTTTATAATAATTCGATTTCCTTCAGTAATAAAAAAGGTTAATATTACCAACCCTTCCTTTTCCTGAGTTGTAGTAAAAGATTCCACTTTTACATCAGCATATCCTTTGTCTTTATATAACACAGTTATTTTTTCGGCATCTTCTTCCATTTTTTTTCGATCAAAAGATTCTTTCTCTTTAAGATTTATTTCTTTTTGTAATTTTTTGTTGGAAAACTTTTTATTCCCTTTAAAATCTATTCGTTTGATTAGAGTCTTTTCTTCAACTTTAAAAATAACCTTTATCCCTTTTTTACATGGTTCTACTTCGAGAGATACTTCCTCAAAAAATCCGAGATTATAAATATTTCTTATGTCCTCGTTAAGACTATCCTCATTAAATTCATCGCCTTTCCTGACTTCCATTACAGCAATAATTTCCCTGCTGGTAATAGTTTTGTTCCCTGCCACTTCTATTTCTTTTATAACCTGGGCAAAAGCAGATTTTACCCCTATTACAAGACAAGAACAAAACAATACCAAACATAAAGATACAATCTTTTTTAATTCGCAGTTAAACATCCTTAAATTCCTCTCCTTTTTTAAATTAAATACCTTCTTTCGTAATTGAAATAATTTTGATTGCTTGAAATTTGCAAGTGTTATTTGATTAATATCATTTTACCCTATCAAAACCCAATACTTTAATAATAAAATGATTAAATATAAATTATATCAAAATCCCTAAAGAAAGTAAAGAAATTATTGCTCTTTTTCTTCCTCCCACCCAAAACGCCACTGATGTTCCAAAAAAACCTTTTTCTCTTCTTCTTCCAGCCCTAAAATACTTTTGATATATAAACTCCTTTTTAATCGATAAGACATTTCTATTTCCTGTTTGAGATCCAACTTGTTTTGAAGTTTATCGTACAATCCCAAAGAATATCCCAGAAAAAGCCGATCATTTAAATACTTACCTACAGTAATAGTCGTTCCGTTCCAAAGACTGGTCTGGTCGGACCGGGTATCAATGGTTGAATAACCATTTTGCTCTACTTTTTCGTCTTCCTTGGTTACCTTAACCACATCTAATAAACCTGTTCTTTTCAAAATATTCTTTATAAAAGGACTGGCCAAAGTACTATCCAGAAGTCTCACCACTTCTTTTCTTAAAAATGTTTCACGATCTTCCGTAGGCATATTATCTACATCTACCCCGGTAATAGCTAATCGCATCGCTTGTTCGGAATTAGTATCCGGAAAGTTTTTAGAAAAAAATGTCGGTTTAACCTCTCCTAATTTTCCTTTTTCAAAAACCATCACAATAACATCTTCTGTCCATCGACCATCCTTGCTTATCGATGATTCAAGTCTTTGAACACACGTTTCCGCTTTTCCCTCTAAATACCCTATTCCATCCTTAAATTCCAAAGTAGCTTCTTTAATTTCAAAATTTGTTCCCACATAATTCACATCTCCTTTTATCGCTTCAATTTTTCCCGAAACCCTGATTTTTTTTGTTTTGTCCTTAAGTTTTATCCACCCTTTTACATTTGCATTAGCAAACTGATTTTCATACCACACATTTTCTACTGCATTTATCTGAAAATTCCAAATAGCTCGATTTAAAAAACTCCATTGCTTACCTTCTCGATATGCCCTGTCTTCCCATATTTTCTTCATCGGAACAGGAGGATAAGTAAAATGAGCATTAAATAATTCCGCTGTTCCATCTATGTGATACTCTTGTAAATTACCGTAAAAATGAGCACTAATTTTAGCTTCACCCGAAGATGGTAAATTAGGAAACAAACGGTCAAAAAATGTATTCTGGGGTATTGGCATATCTTGCAGAGAAAGGGGAATCCCCCTCTTTTTAGAAGTCTCCATATATAAATCAAATCTTTCCAATTTAAAAAATTCTTTTAAATACATCCGTCCCCATATATTTATATTTCCTTTACCTATTTCGCCGTAAATCTTTTTTACCTGTATTTGTTCCCCTTCCATCTGAATATCTACTTTAAAATTTTTAATTTTCCGCATTACATCCTTACTGCTTATTTGGGCATCATTAATTGCAAGATAGCCCTTTATTTCAGGCTTTACTAATGTACCTTCTACTTTCAGTTTTCCTTCTATATTGCCTTTAATTTTTTTTATCTTATCAGATAAAGAACTTAGAAGAGACAACCCTTCTTTACTTTGAAGGGCAAGACTGAGATTCAGCTTTTGCATTCTGTTTTCTTCTTTACCTTTCTTAGTAAAAACAAAAGGAATTTCTCCCGAACCGGTAAGCAAACGTTCATTTTTCCTGGTAACATTTAATTCTTCAATAATTATCATCTTTTCTTTCGTAGATAATGAAGACTTTAAATTATCAAATTTTAATCCGGACAAACTACCCTGCATAATATCGACACTACAAGAAAAAGAAGGCTCTTTTAAATTTCCCTTAATTTTTAAATTGAACCTGCTTTTACCGGTCATCTGAAAAATTCTTATATTTAACAAATTAATAATCGTTTCAATTTCTATTCCGCTGTTTAATCCGCGAATTAAAAGATTTGTCTTGTCTTTTTCTACGTCCAACAAACCTCCGACACAAAATATTTCCTCCCCTTTTTTATAAATTTTTACCTTATCAAAGATAATTGCCGGTCTATTGCTAAAATCAATTTTACCTTCCAAATATTTATCTCTTTCATTAAGCGGAATAAATTCCAGGTGATTTTTCTGAAAAGATATTTTTAAGTTTTCTTTTTCGAAATTATGATGATTTATCCATAAATTATCCGTAATTACTTCCGCTTTGACCTTTAAAACAGGACTAAATCCTATACTTCCTTTTCCCTGAAAACCGCCAAAAAAAGAAACATTAAATAAATTAATGTTTTTTAAAACAGGCTTTATCTGAAACCGCCATAAATCGGATTGATTAAAATCAAAATAATTACCGGGATAAAAAATAATTTCTCCCTCCTCCCTTTTTACACACAACTGTGAAAACGTTATTTTTTTGTCGGTTAAAGTAAATTTTGCATCTAATCCCCTTACTTTAAAAGACTCAATACTGCCATTATCTACCTGGATATCACCGGACAAAACAGGACGAGATAAACTACCTGTTAAATTTAATATCCCGCCCGCTATTCCTTCTAATTTAATCTTTTTTTCTATCTTCAATAAGTTTTTTAAAAACTTCAAATCTATTTTGCTTAATTTAAAAAGCAAGTTAGTCCCCGAATCCTCCACCGTTTTATCCCTAAAAAAAACATTTCCGGAAATACGCACCTTTCCTTCTTTTTCAATCTGTAATAAATTGGTTTTTACTTTCAACCTGCCCTCGTGATAAAAAAGATTGGATAGAAAATCGAAATTTATGTTGCGAAACTGTGCTTTAAAAATGTGCAGGTAAGCTCTGATATCCGGATCTGAAAGTAATCCTGAAATAAATAATTTTCCTTTAATTTTTCCTTTGGGTATAGAAAATTTAGAAAATTTATCCGGCAATAAAGCAAAAAGAGAAGATATTTTATTAATATTAACGGACAGATCCCCTTTAATATACGGTTTTTTCGAAAAATTAAATTTCAGTTTACCCTGATATTCTTTATCCAGATTGAGCGAAGTAAAATTAATTATCTTTTCTCTATACCCAATATTACTGCTGGCTTTTTTAAATTCTTTACCATTTATTTTCAAATTAGAAGAATGCATATTCCCTTTTACGTTTAAAGTTGGTTGATAAACAATGCTCCCCGTATAATTTGTCTTTCCGTTTATTACCACCTCACCAATTTGGAAAGATGTAAAATCAGCTGCTAATTTAATCTTATTTTCCGATTCTGCCCTATTATCCAAACCAATTAGCCCGCAAACTAATGCTTCTCCGCTTTTTTGCCCAAAACGTAAAGTATTTATTTTAAAAATCTGATTTTCTATAAAAAAATCTACTTTTACCCTGTCTAAAGAAACCGGTTTAAAACCCGCCAAAGGAAACAAGTCTATTTGTCCTTCCACTCTTAATCCTTTAAAATCACGGAAAGAACCATTGATAAATAACGTTCCGGTTAATTTAGTCTGATTATTAATACCGGTTTCAGGAAGGTCAAACAAATTAAAAAACATTTTTGCCTTTGCCCCGGTAGCTATTAATTTAGCTTTCCCTGTTTTGTCTCCCTTTAACTTCATCTTAAAAAATCCCGAATATTCACTCAACTTGAAAGAAACGATATTTAAAACATCCTTGCTCAATTCTATTTGAGCATTAAAATCCGAACTGTTTCCGGCAATCATTAAACTTGAACTAAATACTCTACCGCTTAAAAAAGGAGCACTTAATTTTCCCTTTACCCTGCCTTTAAAATCAAATCCCCCCTCTATATTACGGAAATACTTCTTTAAATAAGGTAATTCTTTTCCTTCAATATTTTTAGCGTTTAATTTAAGATCAACCTTTTTACCGTTTTCGTTGGAGATACTACCGACAATATTTATCTTTCCTTTATTCGAGAGGACCACTTTAAAGGCATTTATTTTAATCCTTTCTTTGGTTAATTCTACACGACTTCTAATTTTATAACGCTGGTTATCCGTTTTTCCCGTAATTTCTAAACGCTTATTCTCGTATTTAAAACCCGCTCTCAATGTTTTAAATTTTTCCTCTTCCATATCCAGGTCAAACAAACTAATTTTTCCGGTTATCCGGGGAGATAATAAAGGTCCTTTCACTTTTAGGTAGAAATTACTTCTTCCTTTCATTTCCCCCAAACCAAACATTCTGCTTAAAAAATCAAAATTTATATTTTTTGCGTAAATAAAAAATTCCGGTTTTTTAACCAGGGCCGGTAAATTAAAATCCAACACCCCATCAGCATAGACATCCCCTTCTCCAATCTGAAAAGAAAATTTAGATAAATTGAAAACATTTTTATTGTATTTAAAATCCACCATTAAATTGTCTATCAAGGCATCATCTATACTGCTTTTTTTTCCTTTCACTTTACCGGAAAAAACAAGGTCAGGAATAAATCCTTTAACCTGAAGATCTATTTCCCCTCTACCTTCCAAATTCCTTTCCTCTAAATATTTTCCCTGAGAAAACAACTTGCGTAATAAAGAAAGATCAAAATCCTGAGATGATAATTTTAAGTCAAAATTTGGCCGTAACACCGGATTTTTTATTCGTCCGGAAAAAGAAAAAGGGGAATCACCTACATTTAAGGCCAACCGGGAAACTTCAATTTTTTTATTATTAAAAATTAACTTTCCATTAATATCGGAAAGTTTTTCCGGATATGGATCAATTTTTACTACTACTTTTTTAACATTAATTGTGCCGTCAAAAATCACCTGTTTTAAAAGTTCTTTTTTTAGAGGAAAAATACCTTTTATATGAAAATTCAAATTCAGTTTTCCTTCGAGGAATTTTATTCCGGGATTCCATTTTATAAATTCCGAGCAATAAACCGGATCTATTTCTTCTATGTCAACATCTAAATCGAAAGATTTTTTATTTAAATCTATGTGCCCAAATAACTTCATCTTTTCTTTAGTACCAATTTCTCTTTTCAACCAAACATTTCCGGTTATTATTTTATCTTGATAAAAATTGAATTCGCCCGAAACATCCTGAAAAGAAAAATATTTCCCTTCTTCATCTATAAAAAGTTTTCCTTTTTTTACTATTATTTCTTTAGGTAAGAGCACAAAAGGAAGGGAACTTTTAGCCGAAGATGTTATTTTACCTGTATTCCAGTTGTTTTCTTCTTTGGTAAGGAACAAATGAGGAGAAACAATAACTACCTTATTTATCTTGCTTTTTTCTTTTTTATTAAAAATATCCCAAAAATTATAATAAAAAACAACACGTTTACTTTTTAAAAATATCCCTTCCTTAAAACTTCCCGGATCAGAAACAATAATATCTTTTAAGATAATCTTATTAAAGAAATTTGAGGAAATTTTTCCTATATAAACTTCCCGTTTAAGTGTTTTTTCTAAATACGGAGTAAGTAAAAGATTCAAACTTTGCGATACAATACCTGTATTCTGAAGAACATAAATAAATATCGCTAAAACCAAAGAGATACTTATTATAATCGCCCACTTTTTTTTATCTTTAACTTTTATTTTCATTAAAAAACAAACTCCGTAATTAAATATTTTTTACTGAAACCCTTTTGTCCTCTATTTTAGCCCCATTAACAAAATTGTAAGATAAATCTTCCAATTTTCACAAAGCCGTCCACTGTTTTAAACTTCTTTCCGGAATGATTATATATTTAAATAAAATTCCAAATTGGCAATAATTACAAGGGAATCCTAACGTTTTATTGTATAACATTTTTGCAAATAAATCAAATTTTTAATTGTAAAAGTAGTGTCAAGATTTATTCCGGCTTTCATTTCTAAGCACACTGATTTTTGAAATAAAATTGAGGATTAAACGATAGGGGGCTAAATTTATTAAACCCGTTCTCTTTTGGAACAAATTTTAATTTATCGATAAAAATGGATTTTGGGCAAGCGTAGATGTTTCCTGCCGGGGAATGATTAATTTTTGGCCGGTATATATTAAATTAGGATCTTTTATTTTATCCTTGTTCGTTTGATATATTTTCTTCCATTTTCCCGGATTCGCATAAATTTCTTTTTTTCCTGCAATCTTCCATAAACAATCTCCCTTTACTACCTGATAAATCATCTTTTCTTTGTTTTTTATTTCGTTTGTTTTACCCACTTGTTCATTATTAATTATTACTTTTTTATTATCTATGTCTTCTACCCTGGGTATCTCCTCTATCTCCCTTTGTTCCTTTTCTTCTTTTTCTTCGAAATTTTCGGTCTCTTCTTTTATATCTTCTTCTTTATCTGCCCGGACTGACTCAATATTTCCACCCCATTTATAACTCATCGATATCCGGTGAGTATTGCCAAAATCACCGTAAGGAGCAAAAGCATAATCCAATCCCAAACTACCCCTCTTCCCTTCTGAACCGTTTAATCTCACTCCGATTCCTCCGGTCATACCATTCAATTCATCTATTTGCCAGCCTCCGTCAATATATTTATAACCCATGCGAAAAGCAAGCACATCAAAAAGCCGGTATTCCGTTCCCAGGGAAATGTTCGGCCTGCCATACATGGGTAATTCCCCTTCTAAACCAATAATTAAATTATCTTGTAATAATTTATAACTACCTCCACCTCTTACACTAAGCGGAAGAGAAAATCTTTCTTCTCCGAATTTCAACCCGGTTCCCATATTTTGTACGACAAAACCCAAACTCAAAGAATGATATATATAAAGTATTCCTCCGTCTACCGCCATCCCATAAGTCTCATCCTCATCTATTTCTTCCCTGATAATTTTAAAATTCCCTCCGTAATAAAAGTTGTTATTTAATTTCCTTCCCAAAGAAAGAGTAAGCCCCATATCCGCAAAAGAAAACGTACCATCCATGGAATATCTTCCGTCAGGCGAAGCTTTCGTC
>JAUVLC010000146.1 GCA_030595925.1 Clostridia bacterium
AATAGCACAATGTCTTTTCTTTATTCTTTCTTTAAGTTTATAAACGGACAAAATAACTCCCGGAACAAAAAAACCTATTAAAATATATCCTTTTATTAAATCAAAGAAAATTAAAGAAAGTATTCCCCCTAAAAAAGAAAAAACCATAGCGTTTAAACAATGCCCGGAAAGAACATAATCCGGAGATTCGTCAATAACACCTGCCATAGATAACTGCTTTTTTATTTTGTTCCGTAAATTTTCAAGAAAAGAGAGACGTAATCTGCCAATTATTAAGGATAAACTTCCGGTTAATCCATTTACGGTCGGGACAAAAAATATTTTCTCTTTTATTGAAAATAATCCCATCGTTAATAAAAACACTAATATAAAAATTAAAATCAATATTAACCAATACATCTTTTGTCTCTCTATAAAAATAAACTATTCTTTCAAACTCCCAATTCTCAAACATTGTCGCCCAATAAATTGGGCAACTACATTGAAAATCTATTCTTCGCAATCTTTTATCTCTTATCTTTTAACCAATAAAACCAATCTAACCAATTCAACTGTCTTTTAACTGTCGTTTAACCGTCTTTATCATATATCAATAGAAACAATTTTTTTTATGATTAAAGTCGCTATTCCCACCATAAAGCAAATTACAAAAATAGTTATATAGCCCGGTAATGTATGAAAAAGAGGCCACATCATTTCCGGGGACATTAAGTTCAAAATAAACATCAAAAGAAAGGGCATCATTCCCACTATCCAGCCGGACATTTTTCCCTGTGCAGTAAGAGCATTTATTTTACCTTGAATTTTTTTCCTTTCCCTCATAGTAAAAGAAAGATTATCCAAAATTTCACTCAGGTTTCCACCGGTTTGACGGGTAATATTAATTGCAGCAACAGCAATTTTCAACTCTTTATTGGGTATACGCTCTACCAGACCGTTTAAAGCTTCCTGAGGAGACATACCAAGATTTATTTCCTGAAGTACCCGTTCAAAACATCCGGAAAGAGGCATTCCACTTTCCTTAACCATTATTTCCATTCCCTGCAAAAAACTCATTCCTGCCCGCAAAGAATTAGCTATCAATACCAGACCATTAATAAGCTGCCGGTTAAACCTATCCATAAACAACCCGAATTCCCTCTTTGCCCAAAGAGAAGGAATAAAAAAACTAATTCCCCCCAAAACACTTCCCCACAAAAGCCTCCCGGAAAATAAATATCCAATACTTATACCCATTATCAAACTAAAAAGCTCAATTAACCACGCAAATTTCGCTTTTGGTTTTTTCAATAAAATATTTATAAACCATTCCTTTTCATACAAGCGGTTCTCTTTATCTTTTTTTTCATTAATTGTCAGATTCCTAAAATAGTCAAAAAAAGAAACAATTTTAAAAACACTCCAAACCATCCCCGCAAAAACACCCGATAAAATTAATCCTTTAAATAAAACAATCTTCACCTGCATTACCTTCCCTTTGCAAAAGGTTATGTATCTAACCCTAATCAATAAAATTATTAACTTTTGATCTGTCTTATTTCTATTTATTTTAAATCTTACATTTTTATCTTTTCTGCAATTTCCCCTATTACAGGAATTTTGAAACATTTACCTCTCAAGGATTGAATAATGCCAACAATATTTAAAATAAAAACAATCGGTGAAATAATAAACCATCCAAAAATAGGAATCCATCCTGCAATAACAAGAGTAAGAAAAAGAACTAATCCCTGTTTTCCATGAAAAAGCGCAAATTGGTTATCCTTCTTCATTAAAAGGGGAAACAAGCAAAGGATTCCAAAGTATGCTAATACAGCCCAAATCTTTCCTTCTTTAATTTCTTCTTCCGAAATATTCAGATTAACTTGTCCTTTTCTGATAGCGACAGTTAAATCATCCGAACATTTTTTACAATAAATCCTACCATCCATTTCTACTTTACATTCCTCACAAACAAATTTTCCACAACCTACACACTCCCCTACACTATCTACTTCCTGATGATAAAAACACTTCATTTTCACTATTCCTCCTTTTTTAATTTTTATAAATACTTTCGAAAAATGCTCTCATCAAAAGAAACATTATGTGTTTTTGTTTTCTCAATAAAAGACGGAATTACCCCTGTAAATTCAAATTTTCCCATTATCTTTCCCTGCTCATCAATTCCTTTTTGAATAAACTTAAAGATATCAGCTGTTGTAATTACATCTCCTTGCAAACCGGTTACTTCACTAATACAGGTGAGCTTTCTCGTCCCGTCATTCAAACGATTCAGTTGGACAATAATATTAATACTATTGGCTATTTGATCACGAATAGCCCGTGAGGGAAGTTCCATTCCCGACATTAATACCATCGTTTCTAAGCGAGATAAAGCATCCCGGGGATTATTGGCATGTAAAGTAGTCAATGACCCTTCATGCCCTGTATTCATTGCTTGTAACATATCAATTGCTTCTCCTCCTCTGCATTCACCGATAATAATTCTATCCGGTCTCATTCTAAGGCAATTAATAAGTAACCGTCGGATAGAAATCTCTCCCTCTCCTTCGATATTCGGCGGACGGGATTCTAATCTAACTACATGTCCCTGAGGCAATTTTAATTCAGCAGAATCTTCTATGGTGATAATTCGTTCATCCTGAGGAATAAAAGAAGAAATAATATTTAAAAACGTCGTTTTACCTGACCCTGTTCCTCCTGAAATAATAATGTTTTTTTTCAATTGAACACAAACCCGAATAAATTCTATCATTTCTTTACTTATAGAACCCAAATTAATTAAGTCATCGGGAACAAGTTTCTTTTCTGTAAATTTACGTATAGTTATTGCCGGCCCATCTAAAGCCAAAGGAGGAATAATAGCATTAACACGGGAACCATCTTTCAGACGTGCATCTACTAACGGAGAACTTTCATCTATATGTCTTCCTAAAGGGGCAACGATTCTTTCAATAATAGTAAGGAGTTGCCTATTACTTGCCAACTTAATATCAGTCAATTCAATTTTCCCCTGCTTTTCGATATATATTTCATCTTTCTTATTAACCATAATTTCTGAGACAGAAGAATCCTTTAAAAGTCTTTCCAAAGGACCCAACCCTAAAATGTCATCCAATAAATCCGATATAATTTTCTCCCGCTGCCGGCGATTTGTAATAAAACTTCCTTCTTCATTTAATAATCTTTCCACCATCCCTTTAATCTTTTGTTTGACTTCCTTCCCTTTTTCTAAATTAATTCCAGCTTCTTTAAAATCCAATCCTTTCAAATCCATTTCACTAATTAATCGTTCCTGAATAGTTGTTTTCAACCGGTCAATTTTGTTATTTATTAATTGTTGGTTTTTTATATTGTCCTGATTGTTTCCCTCATCATTATTTAATTTCAAACCGGTATCATTGGGCTTTTTTTTCTCACCCAGAGTTAACCTCCCTTTACCTAAACCCTCCGCCACAAAAACATTTTCCTCCAATAATTTCCAGGTGAGCCCCTGAACAGATTTATAAAAAGGAATTTGCCTGAAATTTAACCCATTAAAAATCTCACGGTTCATTGTAACAAATGAAGATTTTTTCTTACAATCGTAATTAATTTTATAAAAAATTTCTTTTTTTAAATAATCTTCTACTCCTGAGGGAAAAAATGTTTCTTCTATGTTTCCAATATTTAAAACTATTTTTATCGATTGCGGTGCATAGTGAAAAGAATAAAGAATAGAAAGAATTTCCTTTGCTCCCTCTAAAGACAAACGATCTGATGTTACCATTAATATTATTAAATTGGAACGATCAAGCAGAGCAAGGGAATTATCATTAAAATCATTATCTAAATTTATTAACGTATAATCATATATTTGTGACAAAAAACTCACTATTTTAATTAAATGCTCCGGTTTTATTCCGGATATTTCACTTCGATTAAAACAACCGCTTAACAAATCTACTCCCGAAGAATGAGTTTCAAAATAACCCTCCAGCATCCGGGCATTTAATTGATCAATAAAAGGAATCAATGAAATAAAATTCTTTTCCAGGGGAAGATTGAATAAAATTTTCATTTTTCCCTTAATCGGGAAAAAACTGAAATCAAATAAAGCAATCTTTCTTTTGGTTTCCTGCCTTAAACTAACAGATAAACCGGCTGTAAGTAAAGCATTTGTCCTACTCCCCACATCTAAAATAGAAATAACTTTTCCCGACATAAATATTTTCTCACTTTAAATAAAATTTGGTTTACACAAAAGACAGTCCATAGTCCACAGTCGATAGTCCATAGACAAAGACAAAGAATAAATTCGAAATTCTAAATCCGCCTTACAGACTGGCGGACTGTCACTTTGCTCCAGCAAAACTAATTAGAAAAAATAAAGGTAAAATATGTTTTGAACGACTTAGCAAATTTTTCGCGTAGGGGTGGGCTTGCCCACCCTTTGGGCGACCAAGGTCGCCCCTACTATCTTTTTCTTTTAACTTCGTGCCTTTGTGCCTGTCTTTTTATGGACTATGGACTGTTTTATTTCACTTTTTATTTGATTTTATAAAAGTTGGAGTAATAAAAACCGTTACTTCCGTATCCCCTTTATCTGAATCACGTACTCTAAAAAAATATTTTAATAAAGGAATATCTCCTAAAATAGGCACCTTTTGATCCCGTTTTTGTTCTATCGTTTGTTTCAATCCGGCAATTACAATAGTAGCTCCGGCAGGAACCTGTACCTGAGTACTGGCTCTCCTTTCGGTAATAGCCGGAATTAAATATCCCTCCATTTTTACAGCATTGTCATAATCTAACAAACTTAAATTAACTGTAATCCCCGTAGCAATAATTTTTTTCGCCTCATCACCGGTAGGATTAATTTCCAGAGTCATTCCATATTTTTTCCATTCTACAGATGCTCTATTCTCATCCTGAGGCACAAGAAAAGGAATTTCCCCCCCTACATGAAAATCCGCTTTCCCCCCGCTTACAGATACCAGATTAGGCTTAGCTAAAATACGAGCTTCCCCTTCCTGCAGTAACATATTCAAAGTAGTTGTAAGTTTGTTCATCCGGGCAACAGTTCCTAAATCAAAAACA
>JAUVLC010000160.1 GCA_030595925.1 Clostridia bacterium
TTGTATTATATGTTTCCTCTTTTTTTGAAAGCTCTCCTTTAAGGTTTTCAATATTTGAATTTTTATCTTTAAGTTCATTTTGAATTTTTTCTATTTCTTCGTTTTTGGTTTTGATTAATTCCTGCTGTTTTGGGTTGTCCTGTTCTGATTTTTCTTTTTCCTGTTTTAATTCGTTTTCTAAGGAGGTTAATCTTTGTTGTTTACTCTGTATTATTTGATTAAATTCTTCCTCTTTTTTTGTAAGTTTTCCTTTAAGGTTATCAATGCTTGAATTTTTATCCTTAAGTTCATTTTGAATTTTTTCTATTTCTTCGTTTTTGATTTTGATTAATTCCTGCTGTTTTGGTTTGTCCTGTTCTGATTTTTCTTTTTCCTGTTTTAATTGAGTTTCCAAAGAAGTAATGTTTTTATCTTTATCCTGAAGGGTTGTATTATATGTTTCCTCTTTTTTTGAAAGCTCTCCTTTAAGGTTTTCAATATTTGAATTTTTATCTTTAAGTTCATTTTGAATTTTTTCTATTTCTTCGTTTTTGGTTTTGATTAATTCCTGCTGTTTTGGTTTGTCCTGCTCTGATTTTTCTTTTTCCTGTTTTAATTGAGTTTCCAAAGAGGTAATGTTTTTATCTTTATCCCGGAGGGTTATGTCGTATTCTTTTTCCTTCTTGATGAGTTCTGTTTCCATGTGTTTTGTTTTTTCCTGAGTATTTTTAAGGGATTTATGCCATTCGTCTTTTTCCTTCTTTTGAACTTTAAGTAGTTCTTCCGTATTATGTTTTTCGTTTTCCCATTTTTTCTGAAACCAGTCGGTTTTTTTTATTTGTCTGTGAAGTGATTTTTCTGTGTTTTCTTTATATTTTTTCAAATCAGGTAAAAGATTGCCCTCTTTCTCTAAGTGATTTATTTTTTCGTCTCTATCCTTTATAGTCTTTTCCCAAATTTTCTGTTCTTTTTCTTTTATCAAATTAAGGGAGCTATCCCACTTTTCTTTGTTCTCATTCATTTTTGTCTTTATTTCTTTAATTACTCTATCCATTTCTTGCTTAATTTCATTTATTTCTTTATCTTTATCTTCAATTAAAGCACTTTCTCTCATTTTGCATAAAGCAATTTCTGCCTTTAAAGTTTTAATCCTTTCATCCTCATTTTCAGGTTTCGATATTTTTGCCAAATTTTCCTTTAATTCCCGGCTAAGAACAGGCTTTTTGGTAACGACTTGTTGAATAGAGGGTTGTTTATTAGCAACTTGTTCGGGGATGAAGTTTTTTTCAGGTGTTTGTTCTATATTATCCGCTTGTTTGTCGGGAGATTGTTGAGGGGAAAATTTACCCTCTGTAAATAATTTATGGGGAATTTGTTCTGTGGAATCTTGTTTGTCGGCAATTTGTTCGGGGATGAAGTTTTTTTCAGGTGTTTGTTCTATATTATCCGCTTGTTTGTCTGGGGATTGTTGAGGGGAAAATTTACCCTCTGTAAATAATTTATGGGGAACTTGTTCTGTGGAATCCTGTTTATCGGCAACTTGTTCGGGGATGAAGTTTTTTTCAGGTGTTTGTTCTATATTATCCGCTTGTTTGTCGGGGGATTGTTGAGGAAAAAAATTATTGTCCGTGGATAGTTCTTTGAGGGGTTTATTTTCAATAGGTTTGTCATCAATAGGTAAAATAGATTCTAATGCATCCTTTATTTGTTGTATGTGGGAAGTAAAACTTTCTTCTTTTTCAGATACTTCCGGTTCCAATATCTGTTGTATTTTTTCTTCCTGTTTTTTAGCTGTCAGTATTTCGTTTACTTCGGAAGATGCTTTGATTTTATCTTCAGTTGTTTTTTCCTGTGTTGCAATATTTTTGTCTGATTCCTGTACTAATTTTCCTTCCAGATAATCTACTACTTTTTTTAGTTGGTTTTCTACAGGGAGAATATCCTTTTGGGTTTGCGCTGTATCTTTTTTTGTGGAAGGCTTATAAAAAACTTCTATTTCCTCGTTGTTGCTGTTCCTATTATTATTATCTTCCATTTTTTAATTGGTATACCCAAAACAATGAGTTTTAAACGGTATACCATTCTCCTTTTCCTTAAAAATTTTTAAAAATGCAAAGACCAACATTTCTTTGAACCAAACCTAAATTACATCATAAATATACCATTCCTTCATTATTTTGTCAAGAAAATCAAAGAATTAAGTAATGTCAAGATTTATTCTGATTTCTATTTTTAAACACATTCCTTTTTTACGGGCAGAATAAGTCTTAACACTTCTTGGAAAAGAAAGTATTTGACAAGTATTAGATTATGTGGTAATTGTAAACAAAAGAGATATTTTTTAAATGGTGAAAAAATGTTTAAAATGCTGAAAGTAAATATTGTTTGTTTTTTGATGCTATTTGTTTTTATTTAGTTTAATTTTTTCTGATTCAAGAAATTGGAATTTTGAGTTTTCAACCGAATATATCTTTGGTGCGGGTAAAATTGAAGAGAGCGGGGGTAATGCCCAGCTTAGACCGGTTTAATTCTCTCTGCAAAAAAAATTATGGAGAGGGAATGTTTTGATAAAGCTAAAGAGCTAATATTTCTGGCTGGCCAAGAAAAGGCAAAGATTAAATTAATCAAAGTATTAATGCTTAATCATGAAAATGCGGAAGCTGAAGGATTATTAAGAATAATAAAAGATATGACAGAGATGAATGAAGAATAAACAATAAAATATTTAGTTTAGCGTCCAGAAGTTTTTAAAAATAAAACTTTTGGGCTTTTTATTTAGAGGATAAATATTATGTCGGAATTAAAAATAGGAAAACTTATTCTCAACAGCCGGGTATTGTTGTCGCCTTTAGCCGGAATTTCGGATTTGCCTTTTAGAATAATAAACCGCCGACTCGGTTGCCGGTTTGCTTTTACCGAAATGATTGATGCCTCTTCTATCAAATATCGTAAAAGGAAAAAAATTTGTAGACTGGAGACGACCCCGGAAGATAAACCTTTGGGAAGTCAATTATTAGGCCGGGAACCGGAAGTAATGTTGGAAGGGGCTTTGTTTATTCAAAATCAGGGGATAGATTTGATTGATGTAAATGCTTCCTGTCCGGCAAAGAAGGTAATTAAAAAAAAAGCCGGTGCTTTTTTAATGAGGGATCCGGAACAATTAAGAGAAATATTAAAAATATTGACTGATAACCTCGAAATACCGGTTACCTTAAAAATTCGAATCGGGTGGGATGATAATAATCTTAATGCCGTAAAAATTGCTTTACTTGCCCAGGATTGTGGGATTGATGCTTTGGTGATTCACGGGCGTCATTATCGGCAGGGACATCAGGGTCCGGTTAATTATCGCATAATTAAAGAAGTAAAAAAATGTTTAGATATTCCGGTAATTGCTAATGGGGGAATATGGTGTGGGAGAGATGCCCGGTTGATGTTTGAGCAAACCGGTTGTGATGGGATTATGATTGCGCGTGGTGCGTTGGGAAATCCGTGGATATTCAGGGAAATAGAATTGTTTTTAAAGAAGGGAACAAGTTTTATTCGACCAGACTTTGAAATGATAAAAGATATGTTAGTTAAACATTTGCATCTTTTAACGGATAAAGATGGCGTGCGTTTGGGAATTATTAAAATGAGAAAATTTTTTCGTTATTATCTCAAGAATATTCCGGGGAAAAAAAAGATTATTCCTCTTCTGGATAAAGCTAAATCAGAAGAGGAAGTAATTGAAGTAATTAATGCTTTTTTTGATTAAAGCAGCATAGTCGGTTTGTTGTTTATGAAAAATAGTCCATAGATTAAAAAGAAACTAAAGTCCATAGTCGATAGTCCATAGTCCATAGTCCATAAATTACAGATAACAGACAAAAAGATAAAAAATAAAAACAAAAATAAAAAAACTAAAAATAACTAATAGATGATATGATAAAGTGTCAAGCTTCCCTTGAAAGATGGTATAATATCTTTCAACAAAAATTAACCAAAGGAGGAAAAGCATGACAACAAATCATTTACCAAAGAACTACGACACATTTATTGGAATCGATGTTGAC
>JAUVLC010000164.1 GCA_030595925.1 Clostridia bacterium
CCGAGATCATAATATTGGTAATTAGCCCTTTTTTACGCAGTTTAAGCTTTGTTAAGCAAATACCTTCTTCTTTAAATGTAGATAATTTTTTTATGTTGTTGAGAACCTCTTCAGAAACATAATGTTCAAGAATATGAGCTACTTTATGCGCCTCGTTCTCGGTTCTGGTTTTTTTAAAATTTCTTTTGCATTTTCTTCACCCTTTTTTGTCAATGTAAAAAAACTCTGCTGGGATTGAATCAATCCTTCTCTTTCAAGTTCTTCAATCGCTTCATAGATAAAAGAAAGGGAAACTTTAATTTCTTCTTTAAGAATCTCCAATGAAACCCTACTTCTTTCTTCCCCTAATATTCTTAAAATATCTTCTTTTACTATTTTTATAATACCAAATTCTTTATTCATATTACTACCACATCTTTCAAGGCTGCGAAACAATCGAGTAGTTCTGAATCCTATCAACCCTTTTTATAATTTTTTTTATTTTTCAATCAACTTCCAATATCTTATCATTACTTAGATCAGCATCTTGCAAAGGATATATAGCTGATTGTGATGATTCCATTTTATGATGTTTAGATTTTGGGGATAAATGATGTCGTTCTGGTCTTGTTAGATCAAAAGAAATTGCGTTCGCTGGACAGTTGTGATAGCATTCTGCACAACAAATACATTCAAAATAAGGATTGGTTTTTTGTGGTTTACCGTCAATCATCTCATATAAATTAACAGGACATCTTTCAGTGCATAGACCACAGCCGTTACATTTATCGTAATCAATTTCCACCCCTTTAGGAAACACTATTTTACGAAAAACTCTCTGTCCTAAAAGCCTACACCCAAATTTTTCAGAGGTAAAGGGAGTATAGTCAAAAGATTTTTGTATATCTTTAATTTCTGAAAAATCTCTATTAGTTATTTCTATTATTCTTTCTACAAGTTCTTCTATAATATGTAATGCTTCTTTCCCTGGTTTGTTTTCATTTATTTTAAATGCAAGTGTTTTTGTAAGTGTATGAAACGCAGCAATTTTCATCCCTAAAATATTCATTCGTTTACTTTTATGAAACAAATTTCCTGCTTCCTTGAGGGCAATAATGCTGTGAAGACCACCGTATGTAACGAACGGAACCGCCAATGCCCCCCATTTTTTATCAGGATAAGGTAATGTTTTTATTATATTTTTTGCATTTCCTTCAAAATGTCCTGCGTATACCGGTCCGCCAACACAAATCAAATCATGTGGTTCTATTTTTTCTTTAAGATATTGCTCCATCTTGTTTTCTCTAAAAATTTTTTCGTTTCTTGTAATATCTAACAGTTGAACTTGCATATCTTTGCTTGTCATGCTTTTTTCCATTATCTTTGCCACTTTCAAGGTATGTCCAGAAGGACTAAAAACAATTATTGCAACTTTCATACTTTATCACCTCTTTTTTACTTTTAGGTATTCCTATATATCTTGGTGTTCTATTCATATACTCATTATAAGTCTTCCTATACTTTTTACTCAAAAAATGCTCTTCTCCAAGCACCATCCAGTGAAGAACAATTATATTAAAAGTTGTTATAATTGTCATTAAAATTCCTCTTGCTAAAGAAAACTGCCAAGTCATAAGAACAAAACCTGTGAAAATTAAAAACATTGCAATATACATCGGATTTCTTGATACTTTATAAATACCTACTATGGTCAGTCCCTTTTTAGCTTTGATAAAAGCCATAATAGATAACACATAGATAATTCCTGCTAAAATAATTAAAAAACAACCTATCCAAAATAAAGTTCCTATTACAATTGGTGTATACACAGTCACTATTAAAAAAACTAAAAGTGAAAGCCCACTAACAACACTAATTTTTACATTACGATGATCTTCTTTATTTTCTATTCTCGCCCCGCGTAGTTTGTCAGCTATTTCCATTGCTATCCATGCAAAAGCACCAATAATTACAAGAATCAGCCATAAATTATAAAAACCTATTATAATTAATCATCCTCCTCCTCTTTTTTATTTTTTGTGAAATCATTCCAAATTATTTTTTATATTTAATGTTTCTCCTCATCGTTCTAATCGACCAGTTTCTTTTCTTAGATTATCCTCTTCCCTTGATAATTATCTGGACTCTTTTAAGATATTATACTAAAACGATTCCCAATTATGTTAATCCTTGGTTTCTTTTCATAAATAATTGTAAAATTGTTTCTTTTAAAGTAATTGATAATACCCTCTATTGGAATACTCCATTTTTTTAAAGAAGCTAAACCTTGGGAATGCAAGGTTACTTAAAACATAGAAACCATTCAGTCTTAAAACCCGACTTATTTCGTTTAATGATTTATCCCAATATGGAAATCCTTGATTTCCTTTTTATCTGCTGTTAGGCAATGCGGCGGCATTTTCATTACCAATCCTGCAACTTACTTATCCACAATTTCTTCTAAACAATCATCTTTTTAGTTATGCTACATCTTACCCGCTTAACAAATGCGGTTTTCTCTATGAGATAACTTGCCATCCATGTAAAGAGAAATAGCCTTTTCAATATCCTCTACATCAGAGACAATTACTTTCATTCCAAAGCCTACCATGTCGCTGTATGCCCCCAAGCCCATCCTGCTAGATAAGAGAACATCACAGTCCTTGATCACCTCGTGCATCTCCTTATGCCTCTCCGATGCTTGGGGACCAAAACCGTGTCTTCCTTTTTCAAGTGGGGGATGTGTTTCTGTAGTAGCGAAATCCTTATGGGATGGTTTTTCTCTCACTTCTTTGTCAACCACTTTGTTGTCTTCTACTGTAATCACCATAAAGTAAAAGGATCCACCGAAATGCTCACTTACGGTAGTTTTGTCATTTGTTGGAATTCCAATTTTCATCTTTTATCACCTCCTTTTCTTCTTTTTGCCGCCGTTTTGCCCAACGTCTTGCGGATAAAAGAAGCTGCCGAAGACAATTTGGGCGTAGCGTAGCAAAGCCTTTTATCCGCTGTTATATGACCCGAAGGGCAAGGTTGCGAAGCAACCGCAGAGTTCCGAACCTCGCCAAAACTTTTTGAATATTTCGTAATTCCAATAAGTCACCCCCTTTAATCTTTATTTTTTATTTCTCTTGCATCTTTGAACATTAAAATGCCCAGAATAAGTTGGGCAATTGCCAGACATTCAAAAATTATAAATATCGTAAATTTTCCTATGGAGAATTGAAATACTGAAATTCCCATTTTTGTAGTCATATAAATGGGAGTGTAAATGAGAATAAATAGTGGTCCTGCAATGGCTAGCCAATGTGCTGCAAGTTTATTCGCTTTTTTGCTGTATTCTTTGAAAGAAGCAATTCCAATTAAGATTGTAGATACTGTAGCAAGCAGTCCAAGCATCAATGCTCTAGTACTACAGATATCAAAAATATAAAAAAATACTTTGGTTACAAAATAAAACAAACCAAGCAGGATAAAAGAAAAATATATCTTATTTTCTGTAATTTTCATTTTTGTTTTTCCTTCCATAATTTTTACCTCTTTTTCTTCTCATTATTTCCTCATTTCTTCCTCAAATAGCTTCCCTTTAAGCCAGCAACATTTTATATTATTATGATGCCAAGCATGATAATTCTCTTCAAAATGAATAAAAAATTCAAAAATTCTTTCAAGTGTCGTTTTTATTTCTATTGAATCTCTTAAAGTTATCATGTTTTTATCTTCAAATTATTTTTCTCCAACTTTTCATCAACATAACTAAACCATATATTCCAGCAACAAGAAGAATTAAATCTGCCCAAACTCCAAGAGTTATTGGTACAATAAAACCATAGCTTATAGCTGGAAGTATAAGTAAAATGAAAATTTTTTTATTAACTTTTGGTATTGATCCTATTAACAACGCTAGAGAAAATATAATTGTCGGGCAAGGCGCTACACCAAATAATGGAATCCTTGGATAAGAATGTCCGGAAATATATTCAATTACTGGATAAAGGAC
>JAUVLC010000120.1 GCA_030595925.1 Clostridia bacterium
GGTTTTAATAATAAGATTAAACGTTTAAAACGAATGGCTTACGGATATAAAGACATAGATTATTTTAGGTTAAAAATACATCAACATTGTGGATTACTAAATCCTGGATTAATTCCACAATAAATACGAATGAACCAAAAAACTTAATTTAATAAAAAAGGAAAAAAGGTGAAAGAAACAATTAAGTTGCTCTGGGCTCCATGGCGAATGAAATATATCCGGGGAAAAAAAGTGAAAGAATGTGTGTTTTGCCAAAAATTAAATGAGAATAGAGATGAAACAAATTATATTCTTTTTCGTAAAAAAAATTGTTTTGTTATTTTAAATGTATTTCCTTATAATAACGGACATTTAATGGTTATACCAAATAAACATCTGGCGGAAATGGAAGAAATGGAGAAAGAAATTCTCAATGAATTAATGTCCACGGTTAAAGAAAGTGTAGGTCTATTGAAAAAAGCTTTTAAACCGGAAGGGTTTAATATTGGGATAAATATGGGTAAAATTGCCGGGGCGGGAATAGAAGAACATTTTCATATTCATATTATTCCCCGCTGGCAGGGTGATACTAATTTTATGCCGGCTATTGCTCAAACAAAGGTGATTTCTGAATCGCTGAACGAAACGTATAATAAATTAAAAGAAGTTTACCTTTTGGGAATAAAAAGAAAATAAAATTATTTAGTAACGATTTAAATTTGTTTTATATGGTTTTCATTATGGATCAAATTTTTCTGCATAGTTTAAAGAAAAAACATAAATCAGGAAATAATTTCGTTTGGTTTAAACCATAATTTTATTTCCCGTTGGGCTTCTTTTTCATTACTGGAAGCATGAATTACATTTTCATAAACTCCCTTGGTGGTTATGCGCCCGTAAGAGCCGCGGATGGAAGTAGGGGTGGCTTCTTCCGGATTAGTCGCTCCGGCAATTTGTCTTACTTTTTTAATAGCATTTTTACCTTCATAAACCAGAGCTAAGATTTTTTCTTTCTTATGTATTTTTCCTTGAAGGTACAAAATTAATTCCGGATAAAAAGGTTTTTCTCTTAAGTGGTAGTAATGATTTTCTGCTAATTTGCGGGATACTTTTGTTACTCGTGCTCCCACAATGTTCAATTTTGTTTCTGAAAGCCGGGTAAGAATATTTCCGGTCAATGATTTTTTTAAACCATCGGGTTTTATAAGTACTAATGTTTGCTGAAAAGAGGAATCATTTTTTTTCGACATAATTTTTTTCCATGGTATTTTAATTTTTACATCTAAAAACCATTAAAACAAAAATTTTTTTTTTTGTCAAGCAAAAGATAACTTTGACAATTTATGGGTCTTTCGTAAATAATGTAGAGATGATAATTTTACTAAAGAAACGAATTGATACTTGCCATTGGGCCAAAGTTTAGATGTATAATTTATAATATAAAAGTGACATAAAAAAATTGTTATGTAAATAGTCGGAGTAAATTATTTTATGAAACATTCGTTAAAGACAGGACTCAGTTTTGGTTTGTCATCAGGGGTAATTACTACTCTGGGATTAATTATAGGACTACATGCCAGTACAAATTCGAGGTCTGTTATTGTGGGAGCGATTATTATAATGGCTATATCGGATGCCTTTTCAGATGCTATGGGCATTCATTTTTCGGAAGAATCGGAAAATAAACATTGTAAGAGAGAAATTTGGGAATCAACCGGTGCTACTTTTTTATGCAAATTTATTTTTGCAATGTCTTTTCTTATTCCTGTTTTATTTTTGAATCTTTTTTCGGCTATTGTGGTAAGTATAATGTGGGGAGTATTTTTACTCACCATTTTTAGTTTATATTTGGCCAAAGAGCAGAAAGTGAGTCCTAAAGAAGTAATTTTAGAACATTTGGTAATTATTTTGGTTGTAATAACTTTAACCCATAACGTTGGTCTTTGGATGGGGCGATTCTTTAAATAGGGATGACCAGATGAAAATAATGCATACAGCTGATTTACATTTAAGAAATCATAAAGATGAACGATGGAGAACCCTGGAAACGTTAGTTGCTGTTGGAAAAAAACTCAAAATAGCGATTTTGGTAATTAGCGGGGATCTTTTTGATAAAAACATTGATGCGGAAAATTTGCGGCCGCAAATAAGAAGTATTTTTTCCAACACTGGGTTTAAAATAGTCTTGATTTGTGGAAACCATGATCAGTTTTCATACAAAAGAGGAATGTTTTTTGGCGAAGATGTTATTGTCTTATACGATTTAATGCATCCTTTTCAATATCAGGATGTTAAAATATGGGGAATGCCTTATGCACAAATAGAAAAAGAGGAAATTATAGATAAAATACATTCTTTAAGTAAAGTATTAAATCCCAAGGAAAAAAATATTTTACTTTATCATGGTGAATTACTGGATACCTTTTTTTCCAGAAGGGATTTTGGAGATGAAGGAGAGGAACGCTATATGCCGGTGAAGCTTTCTTATTTTAAAGATTTAAAAATTGATTATATCCTTGCAGGCCATTTTCATACGAAGTTCGAAGTAAGGAGGTTAAAAAATCAAGGATATTTTGTTTATCCGGGGTCGCCCATTGCAATAACCAGAAAAGAAACAGGAATAAGAAAAGTTAATGTTTTTGAACTTGGGAAACCTCCTCAGGAGTATCTTTTAGACACGGTTCATTTTGAAGAAATAGTTATAGAATTTGATCCTTTTACGGATAAAAGGCCGTTAGAAATTGTAGAAAAATATTTTAATAATTTTCACACTCATGCCAGGGTTATTTTGACAATTAAAGGATTTGTTAATGGAGAATCAATAGGAATGAGTGAAGTGGAACTAAAAAGGCTAATTGATAAAATAGTTGCCGACAGGTGTAATGAGATTTATTACGAGTTTAGAGATGTTCGGGTTATTTTTGAGGATGAATTATTTAAGACTTTTATTGGAAAACTTAAAAAAAGTAATTATTCGGAAAAAAAGAAAAAACAAATATATAATATAGTAATTAAAGCAATAATGGAAGCATATTTATGAAGATAAAAGAATTTTCAATAATCCGATATGGAATTTTATCTGATTGCGGAAAAATTAAATTAAGTAATTTCAATCTATTTTTTGGCAGGAATGAAAAGGGAAAAAGTCTTACTATTGATGCCCTGGTGAAGTTATTGCTCAAAAAGAATGTTAGAGATTTTGAAGCAATAGAACGGGTAGAGGAAAATCCGGAAGGATATGTAATTGTTGAAGACGATAGAAGAGAGGAAATTAAATTACCGGAAAAAGGAACCCTGTTAAAATTTACTGGATTAGTTTCGTCAGAGTGCCGCAATGTTTTTATTATCAGAAATAGTGATTTATCAATTTCTGCTGAATCCGAGTTTTACACAAATGTGACTGATCGTCTTACGGGGTTAAAAACAGAAGAAATTACGAAAATAAAAGAAATATTAAAAAATTTAGGGAAGGTTACTACCAGTGGGGTATTTCGTGATATTAAAGATGAGAAAATAAAAACAAAAATAGAAAAAGCAAAAGACTTAATTGAAAAAGTTACAGATTTAACTAAAAAAATTAAAGAAGAAAAATTAAATGAGCTTGAGGAAGAACATACTCGATGTCGGGAAGAAGCAGATAGCAATGTGGAGCAACGTCAGGCCTTTGAAGATGCGAGAAAGAGAGAAAAGTTTGAAAAAGGGAAACAGGCTTTAATTATCTTAACTACAGGCTTGAAGGAACTAAATGATTTGGAATTGTTTAATGAAGAAGATGAAAAATTTTGGGAGAATAATGAAATAAGTATTAAATTTCATAAGGAAGAAAGAGAAAGAGCATTTATTGAACTTACGAATAAAGAAAAAGAGTTAAGAGAATTAAAAAAAGAATTAATAGATAGAGAACGAAGTTTCTTCATTTTACAGGAAAGAAAGAAAATAGTGGAAAATGAAATTAAACCGGATATACATAATTATGAAATGAAAAGCAGAGAATTGGTTTTAAAAAAATCACAAAACAATTTTTGTACTTATGCCCTGATAGCGACAGTGATATTTACCGGAATAAGTTTGTTGGGGATTATTGTAAAAACCGGAGTATTATTTTACGGGTTGGCAATAGTTTTTTCTATACTTACTGTGCTTTTTGGGGGATTAAAATTTCTCTTTGTTAAGGAAAAAGCAACCCTTGCGGAAATGTTTGAAAAAATAAGGCTGGCAAGTTTGAAATTTAAATTAGATGCGGATGATGTAAAAAAAATTATTAATAATATTCAGCAATCGGAGGAAGATTTTTTTAGAAAGCAGGAAGATTTTAAAAAGATAAAATTAGAAAAAGAAGGACTGGAAAACAGGATTAAGGAGATAAAAGAGGAGCAGATTGTTGAAGTAGAAGAAAAAGTTAAAAATTGCAATAAAAAGATTGAGGGAGTGAAAATAAAATCAGGGGAAAAGATGTTTCAAAAATATGCTGAAAGGTTTAAACTAAAACTAAAGCAAATTTCCCTGGTGGGAGAACAAAAAAGTGTTTTAGAAAATCTTTTTGGGGTAAAAGAAAAAAATATAGGGGATTTAGAAAAAGAAATAGATTATTGGAATGGAGAAATTTCAAATCTGGAAAAATATAAAGATAGGGCTAAAGATATAGAATATAATGAAAATACTGTTTCCAAATTGAAAGAAGAAAGAAATTTATGTGAGGAAAAAATAGTCAAGTTGGAGGGGAAGTTAGTACATTTTCAAAAAAGGTTAGAAGAAATAGAAAGGGAAGTAAATAAAGTTTTTCAATTAGAGTCGGATTATTTGTTTTGTAAAACATCAGTGGATTTAGAGGCCGTAGAAAACAAATTACAGGAGTTTGTCGAAGAAAAAGAAGAGAAAAAGGATACTGTTATAAAAAGTATTGAAATTTTTGAAGAAATTGAAATGGAGGAAAGAGAAAAGGTTTCTTACCTTTTTGGGAAGAAGAGCGATATTTCCAAGTTTTTTAATCGGATAACAAATGGCCGTTATGAAGAGGTAGTTTTTAATCTGGACACAGGAAAAATAAAGGTTAAGCGTAAAGATGGAGTTTTTTTAGCTCCGGAGAAATTATCCGGGGGTGCCTATGACCAGTTATATTTTTCTATTAGGCTTGTTTTGGGAGAAAAACTTCTAAAAGGGAATAAAGGGTTTTTTATTATGGATGACCCTTTTATAAAGGCGGATAGTAACAGATTAAAAATACAATTGGAGATGTTGAAGGAAATTTCTAAGTGGGGATGGCAATGTCTGTATTTTACTGCAAAAGAGGAAGTCAGGGATTTTTTTAAAAAAGATATTCACTCCGGGTTTATAAATTATTTTGAAGTGTGAAACAAAAAATTAATAATTTTTGAAAATCAGGTGTAGTTTTTAAGAGGGAAATAATGGAAAGTAAAGAAATTTTTTCGGAAATAGTCTTAAATAATGCAAATCGGGAAGGAAAAATTTTAGCTAAGTATGCCTGTAAGAGCAAAAACGGAATAAGAAAATTTCCTGAAAAAGAAAAAATTATCGAGAGAATAAATATCCGGCCGATTTTTTTCCATGATACGGATAAGATTATTCATTCCCGTGCTTATTCCAGATATATTGATAAGACCCAGGTTTTTTACCTGTTTGAAAATGACCACATTACTCACCGGGTTCTGCATGTACAATTTGTTTCTAAGATTGGCCGGGTAATAGGAAGATGTTTAAGATTAAACGAGGATTTAATCGAAGCTATTTCTCTGGGACATGATTTAGGGCATGTACCATACGGTCATGATGGGGAGAAGGTTTTAAATGAGATATGTAATAAAGAAAAAATAGGGTGTTTTGTGCATAATGCCCAGAGCGTAAAATTTTTAATGGAATTAGAGCAACATGGAAAAGGATTGAATTTATCCTTGCAGGTCTTAGATGGTATTTTAGCGCATAACGGTGAAATGTTAAGCAGGGAATATAGTCCGGATTATGCAAAGGATTGGAAAAAATTTGAAGAGGAATATTACCATTGCTTCCGTGAAAAAAAATACAGTACGAAAATTTTTCCGATGACGATAGAAGGCTGCGTAGTTAGAATTTCCGATGTTATTGCTTATATTGGAAGAGATATAGAAGATGCCATTACTTTAAAAGTAATAAAAAGAAAAGATATTCCCGAAGGAATTATACGAATTATCGGTAATACTAATGACAAAATAATAAATACCCTGGTTATGGATTTAATCAAAAATAGTTACAATAAAGATTATATAACCTTTAGCAATGATATATTCAGTGCTTTAAGGGATTTAAAGGAGTTTAATAGAGCCAATATTTATTCCAATGACCAGATTAAAAAGGAAACACCTAAAATTGAGAATATGTTTAGACAATTATTTGAAAAATTTCTGGACGACTTACAAAATAAAAATAATGAATCTCCTTTTTATCGCCATTATTTGAAAGATATTGATGATAATTATCGCAGGAACACGGATAAAAAACGCATAATAATTGATTTTATTGCCGGAATGACCGATGATTTTTTTAACAACCAATTCAAAGAAATATTTGTCCCTAAAAGCTACGGATATTTTCTAAAGCCGAAAAAATAAGAAAAAACCTTTTTTTATCCTCATATTTTTAGCAAAATAATCTTTATAATTAAGTAAAAGGGAAGGAATGATGGTATTTGTGGAAATCTGGTAGCCGCAGACTTTAGCCTGCGTAGGAAATAGAAAAGGGAAATGCTGGCAGAAGGATTTTTACGACCATATTTACAGAAAAAACGAAGATTTAAGAAAGCATATAATCTATCTTTTGAATAATTCGGCAAGAAAAGGTTTAATTGATAATTGGGAAGAGTATGCGTTTAAAAATTCGTTGGATTTTGGTTTAGAAGAAATTATTACATAAAAACGCAGGCTAAAGACTACAGCTACCAAAAAAATAAAAATTTTTTGACACTACCAGATTTTATAGGAGGTAAATAAATATGAATAAAAACAAAAAACTTACAAAAGAAGATATTATGAAGATTTTGAAACAGAGTAAAGAAATGCTTAAAAAATATGATGTAAAAAGAATAGGTGTTTTCGGTTCCTATGTAAGAAAAGAAAATAAAAAATCAAGTGATATTGATTTTCTTGTAGAATTTAAGATAGCTACTTTTGATAATTATATGGGACTTTGTTTGGATTTAAAGCATAAATTGCATAAAAAGGTAGATTTGGTGA
>JAUVLC010000144.1 GCA_030595925.1 Clostridia bacterium
GATATAAAAGAGGTTATCGTGGAGATTCAAGAATTATTTGGAGAGGGGTAGTAGAATGGATGATAAAGATTTTGAACTTATCCTGAAAACTGGCGAAAGTTTCTTTGTGGAATTTAAAGAGGGCGTTGATAAAAACCTTGCAAAAGAGATTGTTGCCTTTTCCAATTCTCAAGGCGGTAGAATTTTTATTGGAATAACGGATAATGGGGAAATAAAAGGAATAAGAATTACAAATAATAAAATGGTTGTTTTTAATCCCGGCGGACTTGTTAAGTGGTTAAAACCAGAGGAGTTTGGCACAATAAGTAAAACAAGAAACCCTATTATCGCATCACTTTTAGCAAGAACCATTTTTGTTGAAAAATTGGGAACAGGAATTAACAGGATAAGAAAGGCAATGGAATCATCAAATTTGCCAAAGCCTGAATTCGAATTCTATGAACATTCTTTCTATACGAGCCTATTTGATAAAACAATGATTAAAAGTATCGGGATTGAATCTCAAGAAACTGTGGAGAAAACTGTGGAGAAAATTCTTACAGCAATAAAAAATAATCCGGATATTACGCAAAAAGAGCTAATAATTATCACGGGTCTTACCAGACGAGGAGTTGAATGGAATTTAGCCAATCTTAAAGAAAAAGGAATTATTAAAAGAATTGAACCTGCCCGAGGCGGGCATTGGGAGGTAATAGAAAATGACCTCTAAACTCAAACCATTCCCAAAATACAAGGATTCGGGCATTCAGTGGATTGGGGCGATTCCTGAAGGGTGGGAAGTTAGGAAGTTGAAGCAAGTTACTTCAATTATGATTAGTAATGTTGACAAAAAGAGTAAACCAAATGAAGAAGAAGTATTATTATGTAACTATAATGAAGTTTATAATAATGAATTTATTACATCAAATTTAAATTTCATGAAAGCAACAGCAAGTATAGAACAGATTAACAAATTTTCTATAAAAAAAGAGGATGTCATTATAACTAAAGACTCTGAAACTCCTGAAGACATAGCAGTTCCTTCGTTAGTAGAGGGAAATTTAAATAATATTATATGTGGTTATCACTTGGCATTAATTAGACCCAACAATAGCAAAATAGAAGGAAAATTTTTGTTAAGAATATTTCAAAGTAGAAAAATTAATGATCAATTTGTTATTTCTGCTAATGGGGTAACGAGATTTGGAATAAGTACATATCCTATTAAAAATTCTTTTTTGGTTGTCCCTCCAAAACAAATCCAAACCGCCATCGCCAACTTTTTAGACAAAAAAACCGCCAAAATTGATGCCTTGATTGAGAAAGACAAAAAATTAGTTGAGCTTCTGAAAGAAAAGCGAACCGCCCTGATAAATCATGCTGTGACAAAAGGGCTTGACCCAAAAGTAAAACTAAAAGATTCCGTGGTTGACTGGATTGGAGAAGTGCCTGAAGGGTGGAGTATTAGGAAATTAAGCCATATTTCCGACAGGATATCAGTTGGCTTTGTAGGTACAATTGAAAAATATTATACTGATGAAGATGAAGGTATTCCATTATTAAAAACTGGCAATGTTGGATTTGGAAAATTAAGGTTAGACGATTTAAGCTATGTTACGAAAGAATTTCACATTTTGAATAAAAAATCTCAATTGAAACCAGGAGATATTGTCATTGCTCGGCATGGAGAAAGCGGGAGATCATCAGTAATTCCAAATAATCTGAAGGAGTCTAATTGCTTAAATATTGTCTTATTAAAAACAGGTAAAAGGATGAGTGGAGCATATCACACTTATTTACTAAATTCTCAACTGGTTCAAGAGCATTTACAAGCAATTCAGGGAGGTGCAGTTCAAGGTGTAATAAATACTGAAGACATTGCGTATCTCAGATTTCATCATCCTCCATTGAGTGAACAACTCCAAATCGTTGATTATCTTGATAAAGCCACTTCAAAAATAGACAAAACCATTAAACTAATAGAAAAGAAAATCAAATTATTACAAGAATATAAAAAATCATTAATTCATCAGGTTGTAACAGGCAAGGTGGATGTAAGGGGCGTTGAAGCATGAAAATCAAAAGAATTAAAGAGATAACTAATGTTGGAACATATAAAAATTTTATTACGGGTGGTGGTAAAGAGTTTAAAGAATTAACTTTGATTTATGGACTAAATACTTATGGAAAAACTACTTTGATTGATATTTTTCAATCGTTAAAAGATAATGAGCCCTCTTTGATCAATAATAGAAAAACTATTCCCAATGTAAATGAGGAACAAAAAATTACTCTATCTGTAAGTGAAAAAAATGGTAGAGAAGAAAAAATATTTTTTCAAAAATCTATGTGGAATAAATCTAATTATTTAGACAAAATAGAGATTTTTGGAGAGGATTTTATTGATAAAAACCTTTTTACTCATTCAATTATAGGAAGAGATAATAAAGAGAATTTCACAGATTTTATTTTAGGAGAATTAGGGGTAAATAAGGTAAAAGGAATAGAAGAAAAAAAGAGAGAATTAAGAAAAAATAATTCTGACCTAAAAAATATTGTTCCTTTGTTTGTTGGAGGTAAATCAACAAAAGAAATAGATGATTTCATCAATTATTCAATAGAAAAATTTGATTTTGAAGATATTAAAAAACAGCTAATAGAGGAAGAAACAGAATTACAAGAAGAAGAAAAAAGATTAAAGAACCCTCAAAAAATCATTGAGATGCATCAGCCAAATGAATTAGAAATCAAAAAAATGGATATTCTTGATAGTATTAAAAAAATTAATTTTGTGTTGGAGAAAGACTATTCAAATATAAAAGACGAAACTTCAAAAAAACTTAATGAGCATATTAATGCAAATTTTTCAGATAGCAGTGGAGCTGAGCAGTGGATACGAAAGGGATTAAAATATACAAAGGATGATAATTGCCCATATTGTGGGCAGAATTTACAAAACACAAAAGATTTAATTGATGTATATGATAAATTTTTTGATGAATCTTATAATGAATTTATTAATACGATCTCAAGTACATTAGAAGATAATATTACTAATGTGGAAAAGATGCATTTTGACTATACAAAAGATTTACAAGAAGAATTACTAAAAGTAAAAGATTATGTTCCCTTAATTAAAGATGATAATTTTAAAGATAAGGCAAATGATTTTGAAATAATTAAAAACAATTTAAATGAAAATCAATTAGAGGCAGAGAAAAATAAAATTGTCGAAGACTTAAAATATAAAATAGATGAAAAAAATAGGGTCCCGTACAAAAAAATAGATATTTATAATTTCCAGATATTTGAAAAAATAGTGAATTCTTATATTACTAAATTAGAAAATGCAAAAAAGTGTATTAAAGAAATAATTAAAATAATAGAAAATTTTAAAAATGAATATGGATCTGGTACAAAATCAAGCAAGATTAATAAATTAAAGACAATTATAAAAGAACTTACATATAAAAAAGCAAGATTTGAACAAGACAATGAATGTGGGAAATATAAAGCATTAAAAAATGAAATTAGTGGCTTAGAAAAAGAAATCCCATCATTGGAAAAACAACTTGAGATAGAACAATCTGAGTACTTAAAAAGATATTTTGAAAAAATAAACAGGTTCTTTAAAGATCTCGGCAGTAAAGATTTTAAATTGGAGAAGGAGGGAACTAGGAGAGGAATCAAACCTGTTTATTCGTTAAAGGTAAAATATATGGGACAAATAATCTCAAATGAAGATCTTAAAACAGTTTTTAGTTCATCTGATAGGAGAGCCTTGGCACTTTCAATTTTCTTGGCGAAAGTTGATTTAAAAGAAGAAGATAGAAAGAAAAAGACTATTGTAATTTTAGATGACCCCATAACAAGCTTTGATGAAAATAGAATTACGAATACAATTAATATTTTAAAAGATTTCTTGTGCGATGTAGATCAGGTAATTATTACTACGCATTATTCTATTTTTCTAAAAAGATTTTATGAGATTAATGAAAATACTACAACGAAAATAAAACTATTAAAAATAGAGAAAAATAATGAAACAAGTTATATTGATGAAGGGGAAAAAGATAAATTTGTTCTTGATGAATATGAATTGTCTTTTAATGAAATTTATGATTTTATAAATGGGAAAAGCCAAAGAGATAATATTAAAACAAAATTAAGACCATTTTTAGAGAATTATTTAAAAATAACTCCTAAAAAACAAATTAGAGATGCATCTATAGACTCTAATAACTTAGGTGGATTGATTGAAGAACTTTTCAATAAGAAGATAATAAGCGAAAAAGACAAAATTGAACTACTTAGATTTAAGAATTCCCTGAATCCTGATTCCCACATTTTTACAACAAACAATATTGAGGATGTCCGTAACTTTGCAAGAAAAATGATAGAATTTTTATACTCAATACAATTTAAGCAACCGGTGGAGACAATATGACAACAGACACATCAGAAAAGGCATTTCAGAATGATATAATTGCTCATTTGGTAAGCACTGGCTATCATAAAAGAGGCAATGAAAATTATAACAGGGCGTCGTGTCTGGACCCTGAATTGACATTGAAATTTATTCAAGATACCCAGGAAAGAGAATGGAAAAAGTTTCAAAGGGTTTACGGAGAGAATGCGGAACGAAAATACTTTTATCGCCTGATTAATGGAATTGATAAAAAAGGAACGATTAATGTTTTAAGAAACGGGTTTAAGGATGTTGGATGCCACTTTGAATTATTCTACCCAAAACCGAACAACCGGAAAAATCTGGACTTATTTGAACAGTTTGAGAAAAACATCTTTTCTGTAATTGACGAATTAGAATACGAGCAGAAAGAAGATGGTAAGAGGCTGGATTTGGTTATTTCCGTTAAGGGGGTAACAAGATTTGGAATCAGTACATACCCTATTAAAAATTCTTTTGTGATTGTCCCTCCTCTTCATGAGCAAACCGCCATCGCAAACTTTTTAGACAAAGCCACATCAAAAATAGACAAAACCATAAAAATCATAGAAAAGAAAATCAAATTATTAGAAGAAAATAAAAAATCTTTAATCCATTATGTTGTTACCGGTAAGGTAGATGTAAGGAAGAGCGAGGTATAAAATGGAATACCCCAAATTATTAGACATAATAAAAACCGGAGAAGGGTATACAATCGAATTAAAAGAATCTATAAACAGTTCAATAGGTAAAGATATCTGTGCTTTTGCGAATTCTTCTGGTGGAAAGCTAATAATAGGGGTTGAAGATAAAACAA
>JAUVLC010000047.1 GCA_030595925.1 Clostridia bacterium
CTGATAACCCATTGCTGCCCGAAACTTACTCCCTCGTAATTCCAATGTTCCCTGACTATGCACAATTTTTAACTTTTTTACCCGTCCGGAACTATTTCTCTCTAAAATTGCCAGTCTTTTTATTTTACCAATAGAATAACCTTTATTTTTTAAAGCATTTTCTATATACTTCAAAGTCAAATGTCTTTCCCATTGATAATGAGGAGAGGGTTTACAAAAACGGCAAGTCACCCCTTTTAAATAAGGAGAAGACTGAGCACCCCCCCAGGCTCCTGATTCACTTTCGGTGTGTCCCCCGCAACAACTATGACAGAAAGTTTTAGCTATTTTACCCTGATAAGTTAATACCTCTCCCCATGTAGCATATACCGCCTGGTTGGTACGAAGGTCTTCCGCCTGTATACCGTTAAATACCTGACAATGGGTAGTCGCACATAAATCAAAACCCTGCTTGCCATGTTTTCCCATATGTTTTAAAGCATAGGTTCTGGCTGTTACCGCCTGGGCTTTTAGTGACTCTGCCGGCCAGAGGGGAGAAACTTCCTGGGTCATAATCCCACAAACATATCCTTCTATTCCTAATTCATTAATTACCGTCAAATGGCTATTCTTTTTTCTAATTACTATATTATCCCTGTACCTTCTATTATCCACTTTAATTCCATAATCACCGGATAAAGGAACAAAACGAATCTGAGAACTCAACAAATAATTACCTACGCTTATCCCCTGTGTCTGAGGTTTTATTAAATAAATCTTTTCCGTTTCCAAAGAAATTTTCTCGGAAGTAAATACATCTATTACCTCATATCTTTCTTTTGAGGAAATACAAACTGCCTTCACCTTAGGCAAAATTCCTATCCGAATAATTGTTTCCGGCAACCTTTTTTCTGCTCGTTTCCTTTTTTTTACTACGGTTTTTTTCTTCGTCACTTTTTTCGTTTCTTTGGGTGATAAATATTTATCCCTTCGATAAAAAACAGGTTTAGTACAACTATTCAGAATACATAGCATTATTCCTAAAGCTAATATTTTTGTTTTTTGCATCATCTCCCCTTTTTTAAAATTTTAATTTTTTTTAAACTCTATTTTTTCATTTAAAAACTTATTTGCGCATAAAAATACGCAGAATAATAGTCAAAATGACACTTAAAAGGAAACATGTAGTAATAGGAAAATAAAATTTAAAATTACTTCTTTTTACCAGGATGTCTCCGGGCAGGCGGCCTAAAAATGGAATTTTTATACCTAAAGTAAAAATTATTCCTATCAAAACTAAAATTATTCCCAGAACAATTAAAAATTTTCCCACCAATTATTCTCTACCTTCCTTTTTGTCCTTCCTGCGAACAGACTGTGTCATAATCTCCTTTTGATAATCACAGGCTTTATCTCCGATGATAACGCAACCTAAAGGTTGCGGCTACCACATAAAATCAAAGTTATGACACAGTCTGGAAAGCAGGAATCTGTTAATATTTAAAAACATTATAGATTCCGCATCGAGTGCGGAATGACCCGCTTTAAGGACTTGCGGACAGACAGAATATTCTTTTATTAAATTAAGAACACATCTGCCCCTGTGTTCTCTACATCCTGTATCCTCACCCTCACCCTCACCTTACTCCTCTCCCATCAAGGGAGAGGAAAATTCTGAATCATGAATCCTGAATCGTGTATCATTAATATTATTTTTCCGCTGCTGCATCAAATCTTTCCTTTTCACTAAAAATACATCCGCAATACTGCTGTCGATATAAATTTAGTTTTTTGGACAGTTTAATCCCTTCCTTCCATCCTATACGAAAATCCTGATAATAAAACTCTATGTTGTAAATATGAGCTAATTTTTGCCCAATTTCTTTTATTTTCTCATGCATCTGAAATTTACTATAAAGCAATGTAGTGGAAAAACTATCAAATTTTTCTTTTTTTGCCATTTTTGCTGTTGATTCCAATCGCAGTCGATAACAACTCAAACATCTTTCTTCTTTATTTTTGTACTTGTCTTTTATTACTTCCATCCATTCTCCCAGGAAATACTCTCTCTCCCAAATAACAGGTAAATTAGTTTCTTGCGAATAATATCCTAAAGTCATCATTCGTCTTTGATATTCCCCAAAGGGATGAATATTAGGATTATACCAAAATCCTGTAATTTCATATTCTTTAGCTTTAATTAAACACTGATGAATAGAACAAATACAGGGTGCACAACAAGTATGAAGAAGTAATCGTTTCATCTTTTTTTTATTTCCCGGATTATTTTTTAAAATCGCCTGATTATAATTTTTCAATGGGTATATGCTGCAAAACCCCTATTTTTTCACAAAAGGCAGAAATTTGTTTGCTTATTCTCCAGTTATAAGTAGGATATGGAGAAATACCTTTTCGATACAAGGCTTGATAACGCTGTACTAAATGAGGATAATATCTTTTTATCAAACTTAAAAAACGTATTTTTTGATTATCCTTTAATATTAATTCCCCCGGAACAACATATTTTGCTCCTACATCCTTTGCTTTCTGAATAAGATTCAGACACTTATCTCCATCAGTAATATAAGGAATAATCGGCATTAATATTATTCCCGTTGTTATTTTTTTTCTGGCTATTTTTTTCATTGCCATCAGCCTCTTTTGAAAAGGAGGGGCATGGGGCTCAAACATCATAGCTATTTTGGGATCAATAGTAGTTAAAGAAAAAGAAACGGCACAAAAAGTTTTCCTGGAAATTTCCTCCAGTAAATCCATGTCACGCAAAATTAAATCGGATTTTGTCAAAATATGCACGGGAAATCCCAAATCAGCAAAAATTTCCAACAATCTTCGGGTAATATTATATTTTTTTTCTATCGGTTGATAAGGATCAGCAAAAGTACCCAGACAAATTATTTCTTTTCCTTTAAATTTACTTAATGTCTCTTTAAGTAAATATGGAGCATTGGTTTTTACCTTTATTACCCTAAAAAAATCCTTTTCTTTCTTAAAAGGCAAATATCTGTCTGCCTGGACATAACAATACTGACAGCCATGTTCACATCCCAAATAAGGATTAAGACTATACCGGCTAATAAATATCTCATTTTCATGTTCCAATTTATTTAGTATTGTTGTCGGTTGAATTAATTCATATTTTATAGTCATAAATTTTACTACCAAATATTAAATTTAACTAATATCCAATTCTTGCTGCGTGGTTTTTTCCGGCGCCGAAAACAAATGTTTTGGCTGGACAATATTTAAATGTTTATAAGCCAACGGAGTAACCATCCTTCCTCTTGGTGTCCGGGACAGGAAACCTGCCTGAATTAAAAAGGGTTCATAAACATCAGTCACTGTTTCTGTTTCTTCATTTATTGCAATAGCAATTGTATCTAAACCTACCGGGCCGCCGGAAAAATTTTTAATTATAGTATATAAAATTTTTCTATCCATACTATCCAACCCTTTTTCATCCACTTCTAACAAGTGTAGAGCATCTTGAGCCACTAACTGAGTAATTATTCCCTTAGCTTTTATCTGAGCAAAATCTCTTACTCGCCGTAGTAAACGATTGGCTATTCGAGGTGTTCCTCTGCTCCGTTTAGCAATTTCTTCTGTTCCCTTTTTATCGATTTCAATATTTAAAACCTTACTGGAACGTTTAACGATAGAAGCTAACTCGTCTTCGATATAAAAATTTATCCGTTCAATAATACCAAATCTTTCTCTTAGGGGAGAGGTTAGTGAGCCTGCTTTTGTGGTTGCACCTATTAAAGTAAAACGCGGTAAATCTAATCTAATATTACGGGCACTGGGGCCCTGTCCGATGATAATATCAAGAAGATAATCTTCCATAGCCGGATATAAGGCTTCTTCCACAGCACGATTTAACCGATGAATTTCATCTATAAAAAATATATCCCCGTCCGCAAGATTGGTTAACAAAGCAGCTAAATCCCCTGCCCGTTCTAAAACCGGCCCGGAAGTGCTTTTTATATTCCCCCCCATTTCATAAGCAATTATGTGTGCCAGAGTTGTTTTCCCCAATCCCGGAGGACTAGAAAAAAGACAATGGTCCAATGGCTCTCTCCTTTTTTTAGCGGCGGAAAAGAAAATCCCTAACTTTTCCTTTAATTTCTCCTGCCCTATAAAATACTTTAATTCTTTCGGCCTTAAAGTGTAATCCATTTGTCTGTCTTCAGTTTGGATTTCCGGAGAAACAATATACTCATCCATTTTGTATTCCTTTTTTATAATTTAGGATCTGCTGAAAAACCCAGCAGTCCCTGATTTCACAGATTAGAAACCAGATTACACAGATTAAAACTTAGACAACAAAATCGGTGTAATCTTTTCAATATCTGTGTAATCAAGGCTTACTGAAAAATTTATATGCAATCAAAAGTGCAGGGTTTTTGGTGGTTTTGTACAAATTTCGTGCACTTTTAATCACATTTTTGCAGTTATTTGAATATCTATTCCGTCGATATTTTATCCGCCTGAGGTGGATTTGCATTTTTCAGTAAGCCCTAATTTAGGACTTTATAAATATTTCAATGCATACTTAATGACGTTCTCGACCTCTGATTTTTCACCTAAGTTTTCCATAGCTGCATTTACAGCATCTTTGGCTTCCTTCATTCTATACCCTAAAGAAACCAAAGCCGATATTGCATCAGCCATGCACTGCTGATCCTTAAAAACAAACCTATCGGAAGATTTTATTTCCAAACCGGTAATTTTATCTTTTAATCCCAGGATTATTCTCTCAGCCTTTTTTTTTGTTAACCCAAAAAAAGTAGTTAAAACACGTAAATCTTTTTCAATAATTGCCTTTTTAAAATCAGAAAACGCAGATGATATTTTAGACAAAACCTTAATGGCATCTTTGGGCCCAATCTTAGAAATACTATTAAGTAAAAGAAATATTTCCTTTTCTTCCATACTTAAAAAACCATAAAGCGTATTTCCCCCATACATACTAGTAGACATCCATGTATAAAGTTTTATCTCTTCCCCAATACCAGGTAATTTTTCATAAGTAAACGAGGGAATATAAACCTGATAACCAAGCCCATTAACTTCTAAATAAATAAATTCTTCGGTCTTTTTTTCCAAATTTCCCCGCAGAAAAGCTATCAATTTGTATCCGCCTTTTTTTGTTTAAATTTCATTTTTTCAAAATCAAAACTGTTTTTATTGGCATTTTATTTTTTGGAAATATTTTTTAGAATTTAAATGGCAAATCGCAACTGCCAGGGCATCAGCAGCATCCTCCGGCCGCGGAATCTCTTTTAATTTAAGTACATTCTTCAGCATATTTTGAATTTGTTTTTTTTCCGCCCTTCCGTACCCGACTAAAGACTGTTTTACCTGTAAAGCAGTATACTCTGATATTGACAAACCGGCCTGGTATCCGGCAAGAAGCACTATTCCCCGTGCCTGGCCTAAAAACAAAGTTGTTTTTACGTTTTTTGCATAAAATATTTTCTCTACCGCCATATTATCCGGTTTATATTTTCTTATTACTTCCATTAATTTTTCATATATCAAAGCTAATCTTTGAGGCAGGAAACAATCAGCCCTGGTTTTTATACAACCATATGCTTTTATTTGTTCACCTGAAATACCTTCTTCCTGACTGACTACACCCCAGCCTGTATTTACTAATCCCGGGTCAATTCCCAATACAATCATATAAATTCATATCCCTTTTTCATCATAAATTTATTCATTCCCGATTTTTTCCGTCTCTTGTTGGGACATATCAAAGTTTGTATAAACATTCTGCACATCATCATTCTCTTCCAGCTCATCAATCAAATTAAGCATTTGTTGAGCTTCTTTCCCCTCCAACAATATTTGAGTATGTGCCTGTTTTGTTATTTCACAGGAAGATATTTCTATTTTTTTTGCCGCCAAAATTTCTTTCATTTTTTCAAAATCGGAAGGCGATGTAATAATTTCAAAAACATCTTCTTCATCAGCACAAAAATCTTCCGCCCCATATTCAAGGGCAAGCGACATCAATTCATCCTCATTAACATCAGTTTTATCAAGAGCAAAATATCCTTTTTGGGAAAATATCCAGGCAACACATCCGCTTTCCCCTAAATTACCGCCACGTTTAGAAAAAATCCTTTTTATTTCCGAAGAAGTGCGATTTTTATTGTCAGTAGTAATTTCAATCAGGACCGCAACCCCTCCCGGGCCATATCCTTCATAAACAAATTCCTCATAAGTAACCCCTGGAAGTTCTCCCGTTCCTCTCTGAACAGCTTTTTTTATGTTATCCTGCGGCATATTCACGGATTTAGCTTTTTCTATGGCTGTACGCAAACGCGCATTACCGTTTATATCCCCTCCTCCCTGCCTGGCAGCAATATTAATTTCCTTGATAATTTTTGTAAAAATTTTTCCTCTTTTAGCGTCAATAACTGCTTTTTTATGCTTAATTCCTGCCCATTTTGAATGCCCCGACATAATCCCCCTCCTCCACTTAATTTCTCCTTTTAACAATCAAACATCTTTATCTTAGGCTTACTGAAAAATGTAAAATATCGACGGAATAGACATACAAATAACTGCAAAAATGTGATTAAATCCGCCTAAGGCGGAGCACTCTTTGTACAAAACCACCAAAAACTTTCCTGCCTGTGCGTGTCCGCTCGCAGACAGGGCACTTTTCATTACATATGAATTTTTCAGTAAGCCTTGATTACACAGATATTGAAAAGATTACACCGATTTTGTCGTCTAAGTTTTAATCTGTGTAATCTGGTTTCTAATCTGTGAAATCAGGGACTGCTGGTTTTTTCAGCAGACCTTATCTTATCACAAATAAATTCTTTCTGTAAAGCATTTTCCTGCTTATTTTTTTTGTCCTATTCTTTATTATATTTTTAATTGCCGCAATTTTTTATCTAATTCCTATATTTTCTAAAAAAGTCACTGATTTTTTTACTTGTGTCCGGGAAGATTTAGAATGTGACTCTACCACTTTAATTGTCTCTTTTGATAAATATTGTTTTATCATTTTAAAATCTACTATACCTGTACCAGGTGCCCGGTGATCGGAAAAACCTTTTACATCATGCAAATGAATTCCGAGCATTCTATCCGCATATCTTTTCAAATACGCTTCATGAGAAGAAACAAATTCAAGGTCTTGAAAAATTTGTGCATGTCCGGTATCATGCCAATAATAAACATTGCCTCCTTTAAAATGCGTCAAAATTACACCTATCTCCTCGAAAGAAGGAATTTCATTGTAGTAAAAACGATTTTCTATGCCAATTTTTATTTTTAACTTTGCAGCATATTCGGATATTTCCTCTAAACTATGTATTGCCGCTGTCAAATAAGGCCTACATTTCTTTTTTCTTTCTTTGAAAAAAATATCTTTATATACAGAATAAATTTTTGTTTTTCCAAAATCTCTTACATATCGAAATAATTCCTGTCCTCTTACTTGCATTTCTACTTCACCGGCATGAATAACAACTGCTTGAGCACCAAACTCATCGGCTAAATTTATTGTCTTTTTAGTAAGCTCAATTGCTTTATTTCTCTCTTCGTTGTTTAATGAAGAAAGGTTGTAAGCACTAAAAACTGAACGTCCGGGATTAAAATGTTTTAGTTTAGGACAAAAGTTATGGATACTGCTAATTTTTATTTTTTTCTCTTTTACCTGTGATAATATCTGAGGAAGCATCTCTCGCTCCACTTCCACATTTAACTCAATTGCGTAAAAACCCAGAGCCAGAATATCTTTAACTAATTTCTTCCCATCTGTATGTTTTTTAATATTAAATGCTGTAGACAAAGATAACATTGTTATTTTAAAAACCTTTAATAGATTTTATCCCGGTAGAAACAAGTATAAATCATTGACTTTCATTATACAAAAATTTACAAAAGTTTTAAAGACAAAAATTGATGGGCAATTAAATAAAAGATAGGAATTAAAGAATTGAACTTTGAAAATTTAAAACTTATTTTTAAAACATTTTATTTTTTTTATATGCAGATAAAAAAGCCTTTAATATCTCCGGATCAAATTGAGTGACGCTACATCTCTTCATTTCTTTTATAGCCATTTCACAGGACATTTTATTACGATAAGGCCGTTCCGAAGTCAAAGCATCAAAAGTGTCGGCAATTGCAATAATTCTGGCAAATAAAGGAATTTCTTTACCCCGTAATTTATCCGGATACCCATTGCCATCATATCGTTCATGATGATGACGAATACCGGGAACAACTGTTTTCAACTGTTTAATAGGCATTAGTATTGTTGCCCCCATTATCGGATGCTGACGAATTTGACTCCAATCATCTTCCGTCAATTTTTCTTTTTTAGTAAGTATTTCTTTTGATACACCAATTTTCCCAACATCATGTAGCAATCCGGTTAATTGTATGTTTCTCTTGCTTATTTCATCCAAACCTAATTCTTCAGCGATAACAATCGCAAATTTGGTTACGCGTTCAGAATGACCCCGGGTATAAGAATCCTTTGCATCAATAGCCGCAGCTAATGACTTAACAATAGAAATAAATAACTCGTCTAAATCTTCATATAAATTTACATTTTCCACAGCAATTGCCGTAGGTGCCACAAAAACAGACAATAGGGTAAGATCTCTTTCTACAAATTTATTTACTATGCCTTTTCTACACAAATTAACCACACCCAGTAACTTTCCTTTGGTCAGTAACGGCGCACTTATTCCGGAGCTTACACTGGTAAACTGTTCCAAATGCTGAAAACGGGAATCGTCCTCTAATTTTCCGGTAATTAAAATCGGCTTAATTTCTTTGGCAACATAACCCGCTACTCTCTCTCCGGATTTTACTCTCTTTCCAATAATCGATTTTGATACCAACCCTGTAACGGATTTTACCAGTAATTCCCCTTTCCCTTCATCATATAACATTATTGAACCACCTTCCGCCTTTAGGGTCTTTGCCGCTAATTTTAAAATCGAATCTAGTAATTTATCCAAACCCATAAGAGAACTTACTGCTTTACACATTTCATATAAATTCACTATTTCTTTCAATTTAACTACTTCTGATTCAAGATTTTGTTTTTGCAAACAATTTTCAATAGTTAATTCCATTTTATGAAGATTAATCGGCTTGGTAATATAACTAAAAGCCCCCATTTTCATTGCCTTTACGGCCGTTTCCACACTCCCATACGCAGTCATTAAAATAACTTCACATTTAACAACATGCGCTTTTACATACTCCAACAATTCAATCCCGCCAATTTCCCCCATTACCAGGTCAGTAAGAATAATATTATAAGAATTGTCTTTTATTTTACACAATGCATCTTCCCCATTTTCCGCCGTTACAACATCATATCCATCACTTATAAGACATTCTGCACAACCATTTCGAATATTACTATCATCATCAACAACTAATATTTTTTCGTTTCCCATAATTTCCCCTTTTGGTTAATTTCCTTTTAATATAATTTTACTATTAAATATCACTTTATATCTATAAAGAATTATATAATAAATTTAACAAAAATCAAAACTATCATTTTCTTCCTTCGGCAATGTAAAATAAAAAGTACTTCCTTTTCCCATTATACTTTCTACCCAGATATCCCCTTTATGAAGCTGCACTATGGCTTTAACAATTGCTAGTCCCAAACCGGTTCCTTTAGACCCCGCAATCCTATTCCTTACACCTTTAACCTGCTCAAACTTATTAAATATTTTCTCTAAATCATCAGGAGGAACACCCATTCCTGTATCACCGACACTAACCTGTACATATTCCCCATTATTTTTAACTTCAACAGTTATTGTCCCTTTTTCCGGAGTAAATTTAATTGCATTACTTAATAAATTATTTAATATCTGTCGTATCTTATTTTGGTCCGCAGATATCACCGGTATATTTTCCTGGATTTTTGTAACAATTATTATATTTTTTTCATCAGCCTGAACGGTAAACAATTGTATTGTTTCTCGAAGTATCGTTGTTATATTCAGAGGTTCTTTAACCAATTCCATTTTACCCCTTTCGATTTTAGCAATATCTAAAAGGTCATTAATAAAGCTGTTTAATCGTTTGGAACTATTTTTCATTATATTTAAAAATTTTTTTTGTTTTTCGTTAAGCTCACCTGTTGCACCTTTAAAAAAAAGGTCAATATACATCATTATGGAAGTTAATGGGGAACGCAATTCGTGGGTTACACCGGAAACAAAATCCTGTTTCATATGGTCTAATTCTTTCAATTGACGAGCCATAAGGTTAAATTCTTTGGCTAAACTTCCCAGTTCATCTTTATTATTAACCTTAATAACCGTATTCAATTTTCCCCGGCCAATCATTTTTGCGCCATAAACTAACTTTTTGATTGGTCCAATCAACGTTTGAGCCAAAATTAATGAACCAAATATACCTATTATTAAAACAACAAAGGCAATAGCAAAAATTCGTTTACCCGTTTGAGTAACCGTTTTTTTCATCATTTTATTTAATTCATGTTGAGAAAAGCCAATGCGGGCAACACCCAATTTCTTATTTTCCACAAATACAGGTAAGGCGTAATCAGATATCCTCTTTCCCTTTTTGTTTTGGTAAGATTGAATTAACAATTTGTTTGTTTTAATTGCTTTCAAACCTATAGGTGTCTTATCTTTTTCTTCTAACCGCTGAATATTTGTATGGGCCAGAATTTTACCTTGCGGATTGGTAAATAACACATAAATTATCCTTTTATTGCGTACAAGAAAGTTAATATAATTAAGCAAAAGAATTTGGTCTTTAGTAATTAAATATTCTTTACTTACCAGAACTAATCCATCAACAATATTTATCTGATTTTCTTTTATCTGATTAATTAGATGCCGCCGTTCAGCAAGAAAGAAACAAACACTTACCCCTAAAAGAATAAATACTACCAATAAGGTAGCAGATAAACTGAATTTTACTTTTAATTTCACCCAAATTACTCCTTATGATTTTGATCTATTTCTGCTTGTGCTCTTTTTAAGTTTTTCCTGGCCATTTCTAAATCAGGGTTAAGCTCCAATGCTTTTTTCCATGTCTTAATAGCCTGTTTTAATTTACCGTTACTGTATTCTACTAACCCCTGCTTATTATATTTATTAGCTTGCCCAACATGAATCTTTCTTAATTTTTTCTGAATTTCTTTTATATAGGATAACGCCAATTTGTTTTTTAAATCCAAATTAACTACCTTTTTAAATTTTTTGATTGCTTCCGACAACCTTTTTTCTTTATAAAGCTTTATTGCCTTTTTATAATAATCAACAGCAAACTGTTTGTTAATTTGAACTATATACTCACTTGCCCGTGAATGATGAGGATTAAACGTTAATATTTTCTTAAATTCTTCAAGTGCTTTTCCCCATTCTTCTTTTTGAAATAGCTGTAATCCTTTTTTAAAATACTTATCGGCAATTGCTTCTTTATTTTTCTCCATATATAACAATACCTTTTTATATTTAGGATTTGCCAACGATATCTTTTTAAACTGATAAAGTGCTTCTTTAAAATGTTTTCTTTTGTAAAGGTATATCCCCTTTTCATAAATTCGCTTCATTCTTTGTTCTTTTTTAACCTGTTTGATTTTTTGTCGTTTTTCTTTAATAAAAGCGATGTACTCTTTCGCCTGTATATAATAGGGATCCAGGGTTAAAACCTTATTTAATTCTCTCTTAGAATCAACGTAATTTCCGTTATTATAATATTGAACCCCTTTATCAAAAAAAGATTTTATAACTTCATCAAATCTCTTTTCCATCTTATTCATATACTCTTTAGTCTCCCGATGTTCAGGGATAAGTTCAAGGATATTCTCAAATTCTGCCCGGGCACAGATCATTTCTCCGTCCTGATAACATTTCTTTCCTTTTTTTAAATATTCTTCAATATTTTTTAACGTAACCACTTCTTCTATGTTCACCCGTATCCGGGCAAGTAACTCCAATGCTTCTTCATGTCCCGGAGCAACAGCTAAAATGTTTTTAAATTCTTTGTGTGCATTAAGTAAATCCCCTCTTAAAAAGTATTTTTTTCCCCGCAAAAAAGATTCTTCAATGTTTTTTTCAATTTGAGTGTTTTCGTAATTTCGGCCAAAACGAAAAGAAATGCTGATTTTATGGCCGTCATCAAAATCCTCTTTAGATAAAAAGGCATAATCTAAATTCAACCCTTTAACCTTAAATCCTAATCCTAATCTTAACCCGTTAGTTAAATCATCCCGCGATTTATAGCCTATTCGCAGGGCAATTGCATTATGCACCCAAAATTCTCCTCCCAGATTAAGAAAAAAATCGTTATCCCGGGGAAAATTAAAATCCAAAGCCGTAGTTAAATCATTACCAAACAATTCATGTTTCCACGCTCCACCCACTTTTATATTTAGAGGAAGCTCATCCTCATCATCAATAAACTTTATCGGGGACCCTATATTTTGAATATTAAGGCCGAATACCAAGGATTTTAACGGCGAAGGATATAACCAACCAATATCTACGGCATAAGCATTTACTTTCTCATCAGCCAATATTTCCTGAAAAATCTTAAAATTAATACCCCCATCAAGCTTACCGATTAATCGGCGGCCATATGCTAAACTAAAAGCAAAATCGCAAAAATACAGTTCTCCCGTTTTTACCCCCCATGGATCATACCCCTCAATACCGCCGACATTCAAAAAAGAAACGCTTACTCCTAACCCGCCTTTAAGTACTTTTACCGGCTGAACATAAGAAAGAAACTCATATCTGATTTCCTCTCCCCGTTCATTATGCATTAGAGTTACTTCATTATAGTCAATTCCGGAAAGGCCTGCCGGATTCCAATAGATAAGATTAGCGTCATCAGCAACCGCTACAAATGCCCCTCCCAAACCAACCGGCCTTGCCCCTACTTCCATTTTCAGAAAATTTGCTCCTGTCGTACCCGGTGAAGAAGCAAAAAGATTATAAGGAATAAAACAAAATATACTAAAAAAAATCAAAAAATAACCTGCATTTTTTTGGTCGGATATTATTTTTTTGACCCTTCTTATTACTTTCACTTTTTAACTCCTCAAAAAATTAACTGCCGGAACTGTTATTTTACAATCATCAACTTTCCTTTTTTACTTTGTTTTTCGTTTTTAATTAAATAAAGATACACCCCGCTCGCCAATTTTTCACCGTAATCATTGGTAACATCCCAGGATAAAATAGTATCTCCATTTGTATGTTCAATCTTCCTTACTAAATCTCCGTTTAGGGTAAAGATCTTTATCGTAGCCATTGGTGATAAATTAACAAAAATAATTTCACGATCCCCCCGGCTTGGTTTAAACGGTACGGGAAAAGCATAGGCATAAAACAAATCACTGTATGATGACCCGGCAAGGGCAAAAACAGAAGTATGGATACTGGAAGCAGAAACCGTATTTGCTTGTGAATCAACTACTGAATTAGCTAACCTTACCCAAAGATTCGAATTTTCATCTAATCTATACATTTGTAAGGTTCCCTCCCGAACCGGAGGCATAGTACCATCCACTATTCCATCTGCAGGAGCAACATCGTTATAAGATAATGTTACGGTTATGGGCAGATTAAAGTTGTCTTTTAAAATTCCCCTGGCACTATTAAAAGTATTTATTCGGGTTATAGTATCCTCTAAAATAGAATTAAATGGATCATCGTCTAATTTAAATTTATCATTAGCTTGGAGAATATTACTTAATTCCGTACATTGCGAACCGGGATCAATTACAAAGAAAAAATCCACAGACAAACCGGAAGGTAAAACTGATAATCTGGTTTCCTCACCCCAGCTTAGTACCGTATTATTTTTGGTGTAATCAATTATAGTAGTAAAAGTAAACCGTTCTTCCGGTAAAGGGTTGCCGATCGTATCAGTAGCTTCGGAGGTAATGGTAACCTGGTAAGTAAAATTTTTCTTCAGGCCAGAATCAGGAGTAAAAAATAATTTAAAATTATCCGGATCATAAGAAACCACCCCGGAAATTAGTTCATCAATCTCTTGCCCATCTTTATCCCTAATCCCTTTAATGCTGAACGCTCCTTTAGTCTTTTCCTCATTCATCCTTTCATTGAAACTTATCTGAATAACAACATCAGGGTTAACCCCGTTCTCTTTATCCTGCGGTAAACATGATAACACATAAGGACACACAGTGTCTATTCCTTCAAACGTTCCGCTAATAGTCCCGGTATCAATACAAACATTGCCTAATAAACCATCGGTAATAGCAGTAATACTGCCGGATACAGTAATAGTATCCCCTACACAAACAGTAGCACTGCTTGCCTGTGCACCAAAAGAAATAGTTAATTCATCTCCATCGGCATTCCAATTACCCGAGGCATCTCTCCATGAATGAGAATCATTCAAAACAAAAACTTTATTAATGTTTACTTCGTCAATTGTCGGACGGTTGGTTCCTTCACTAAAACAAATAATTACCGTATCATCATCATCCACCCCGGGTATAAGGACTACTCCATCACTGGCGATAGAACTTAAAAGTGCCGGAGGAGCTTTATCGGAACACACAATATTTGATGAACCTCCCAGAGGATTACTATTAAGGTCAGTCAAAGACCCTGTAGAAAAATAGGTTAAATAGGGAGTAGCATCTGTTTCTAATAAATTATCGTTAAAGGTAATGTAAATATCATCATAAGGCAAATCACCTTTAAAATAAGTCTCCCCTCCTACACCAATCACATCAAAATCAGTAGCCACTACCGTCATAGTATCTATTTCTTCGCTAAAAACAATATGAATAGCATCAATATAACCATCAGAATTTCTATCCTGCGTTTCCCGGGAACATATATAAGGAGGAGAGGTATCATTCCCAAAATCTCCTCCCAACACTATATTATTATCGCAACAATTACCGTTGCTATCCCAAATACTACTCCCATCTGCGGTAATAGTATCTCCGGGAGCGATAGTAGGAACACCCCCGCCTACTGAAAGGGTAATTTTTAAAACAGATGAGTTAATCCATTGAGCCGGATCTATACCTATATGGTTATCCCCATCTTTCCATGTATGTCCAGAACTCAAAGCAAGAACAGTATCAATATTAGTGGCTCCTATCACAGGAGCATTCGTGTTTTCAGAAAAAATCAACTGGACCGTATCTCCCCCCTGAATTCCTACCCCGCCACCGGAATCATCACTGGCCTGGGCAGAAACAATAATGGGTGGAGCCATATCCTCTTCAATAACATCTTCTTGACGAACATCCAACAATGGTTCTCCTGAAAGATTGACTACGTCCCCAAGAGATTCCAGATAGGTTAATTCCGGCTTATCTCCCGTATCAGTAGAACCACTCTTCTCATCAAAACTGATAAAAATATCTGCATCATCTACCGTATCCGGATAACCAGGTAAACCGGCACTATTAAATGCTAAATTTGTATAATCTTCTATTCTAAATCCGGCAGCTCCTGCACCTATCGAACTATCGTCAACAGATGAAGAAAAAAAGACGTGATAAGCATCTATTTGGCCATTTTTATTATAGTCAATAGTTTGGGCATCAGTAATAACAAAGGAAATAAAAGTTGCTTCAACCTCAACATAATCGATATAAAGCCTTCCAAATGAGTCATCTGCGCTTCGAAAAAGTATCTCCATATTATTAAGCTTTTCCTGGTCTGTAATTAAATGCGAAACATCATAACTTCTCCATTCCCAGGATGACCCCTGAATTTCATGCTTTGAAAAATTGACATTATACCCGGATTCATTGAATACCAAATGGTCAGACCATTTAGTAACGCCTTTGTCATTACTGCAATCTACGAAAAATGTACTTTTTTTGCTCGGCCATTGTTCAAATTTACATTTGAATCTAATTACAACCGAATGTATGCGGTAATGAGGAGGAATAAGAAAACTATTAAAATCCATACCTACCCATTCTTTCTTTATCATTGGAAACCCTGGATCAACATAAGCATCTTCTTCCTCAAGTTGTTCTCTAAGACGGATATCCCACCCAAGCCCGGATAGCGTTCTCATCTCTGCTACAACATCTCCATCATTAACTAATAAGTGCTCTACTTTAGCAATGGCTGGTAAAGAAAAAACAATAAAAAAAGTTAATATCAAAAAAGCCAACTGATTGATTCTAAATATTTTCTTCATTTTACCGCAATCCTTTTATTGCAAAAAAATTATTATCAGGGATATTTAACAATTTCATACACTGTTTTTAAAAACAGTATACCTAATATAAAGATAACACGCAAAAAGTAAATCGTCAACATAAATTTAAAAAAATATTTAACAAACTATTTTAAAATATGATAACCCAAAATTTCAATATATATATAAATGTAAATAAAAAAAGGGGGGAAAACAACAAGATTTGTCTTTGGTCATTAAAACTTACAACTAATAACTCGTAACCTATAACTTTCTGTTGTCTATTGTCTATGAACTATGAACTATAAACTGTCGACTATGGACTATTCTTTTGTTTTTATCTTCTATCTTCCTTCTTCTCTTGCTTTTTGAAAAACTTCGACTAAGGTCTGAGAAACAGGCAACGGAGCTTGCTCATAATGAGAAAAACTCATTCGATACCTCCCACTTCCCTTGGTCAATGAACGTAAATCTACTGCATATTTGGAAAGCTCGCTTAATGGTACATTTACTTTTATTTTCTCTTTTTTGTTTTTTGTTTTTTCCATACCTAAAACCCTTCCTCTCCGGCTGTTTAAATCACCCATTATGCTCCCCGTATAAACATCCGGGACAAATACTTCCGCTTCCATTATTGGCTCTAAAATAAATGGTTTTGCCTCTTTTATACCTTTTTGAAAAGCCATTGCTCCGGCAATCTTAAAAGCCATATCAGAAGAATCAACATCATGATAGGAACCATCAAATAAAGTGACTTTAATGTCTACTACCGAATAACCGGCTAAGATACCTTTATCCATTGCTTCCCGTACTCCCTTTTCCACGGAAGGAATATAATTGCGGGGAATGGCCCCTCCCACTATTTTATTTACAAATTCAAAACCTTTTCCTCTTTCTAATGGTTCAATTTTCAGCCAACAGTCACCATATTGTCCACGGCCTCCTGACTGTTTTTTATATTTCCCCTGAACTGAGGCATTTCCTGCAATAGTCTCTTTGTAAGCAATTCTTGGGGATCTAAACTCTAATTCTACCCCATATTTAGATTTCACCCTGGATTTTATCACTTCCAACTGCAAGTCTCCTATTCCGGCAATAATCATCTCTTTGGTTTCCGCATCATAACTAAATTTTATCGTTTTATCTTCATTCATTATTGCAGATAATGCCGCTGATAGTTTTTCTTCGTCCCCTTTTGATTTAGAATAAACAGCCAATTTCATAACCGGCTCCGGAAACTCCGGAGATTTTATCAAAACAGATGTTTTCCCTTCTCCCAACGTATCACCTGAAGCCGTTACTTTTAATTTTGCTACACAGGTTATATCCCCTGCTTCTACTTCTGCTGTTTCTATATGTTTTTTCCCTTGTAAAAAACACAATTGTCCGATTCTTTCTTTGTGTTCTTTTGTCCAATTGTACACATCTTTTCCGGTACTTACCTTTCCGCTGCAAACCTTAAAAAAACTTAATGCTCCTGTATGCTGTTCACTTATTGTTTTAAAAACTAACGCGGAAAAAGGAGCAGAAGAATCGATAGCAACTTCCAAATTTCTGTCATTAGGAGCAGGAAAATAATTTGTTATTGTCTCCAACAGGGATTTTATTCCTATATTTTTCAAAGCAGACCCACATAATACCGGAATAATTTTTCTTTCAATAATTCCTTTTTTCAACTTTTCTTTTATTTCATTTTCTTCTATTGCCTGTCCCTCCAAATACTTTTCGGTTAAAACATCATCGCTGGAGGCAATAACCTCAATCATTGCATCTCTAAATTTTTCCGCTTCACTCTTAAATTCATCAGATAAAGGTTTTTGATTACTTTTCCCACTACCGGACTCAAATCTTACTTCTTCCATTTTAATCAAGTCCACTATCCCACAAAAATCACTTTCTTTTCCTATAGGTAGCTGTAATGGAGTAATAGATGATCCAAACTTTTCCTTTAGTTCATTTATAATTTTATCAAAATCAGCCATTTCTTTATCCAATTTATTAATAAAAATAATGAAAGGTATCTTTTCCGTTTCCATATATTCTAAAATATTATCGATTTGTATTTTCAATCCTGCAACAGCATCAACCACTATTATCACAGTATCCACTACATGCAAAGAAGAGACAACTTCCCCTATAAAGTCAGCATAACCCGGGGTGTCAATTAAATTTATTTTTTTATGATTATGTTCAAAAAAAGCTAAAGCTGCATTTATAGAAATTTTCCTTTCTGTTTCTTCATGGGTATAATCGCAAAGAGTAGTTCCCTGTTCAACAGTACCCAAACGTGAGGTAACTCCCGTGTTAAAAAGAATAGCTTCAGCTAACGAAGTCTTACCTGTATGACCACTACCCGACAGACAAACATTTTTTAAATCAGCTGTTACATATTTTTTCATACGTTCTTTCCTCCCCCGTTTTTAAAATTTTTTAGTTTTACAAAAACCCGCAAAACACTATTCTCAAATCAACTACCCTTCAGCAAGCTACTGAATATCAAAGGTTTAACCCGCACAACTTTTGCGCAGCAAGCTGCGGGAAATTAAACCAAAGCCCCTTCGACTACGCTCAGGATAAACTCAGCTGAAGTACTCAGAATTAATTCGACTACAGAGTTTTGAGCAGCATAGCTGCTGGAAATTAAACATTGAACCCTTCGATCCCTGCGGTCTCTCAGGATTAATTCGACTACAGAGTTTTGAGCAGCATAGCTGCTGGAAATTAAACATTGAACCCTTCGATCCCTTTCAGTCGTCGAAGGATCAATTCGACTACAGAGTTTTGAGCAGCATAGCTGCTGGAAATTAAACATTGAACCCTTCGATCCCTGCGGTCTCTCAGG
>JAUVLC010000029.1 GCA_030595925.1 Clostridia bacterium
AAATAATAGTTGTTAAGAAAGTGGAGGAAAACATCATGGGCATTTCATATTCCTTTTTAAAAAAAATTATACCTGGTTTTGTCAAAAATGAAATTAAAGAATTAATCCGTAATATAAAAAGCCCAAAGATGATTACGGGATATTTGGATTATGATGGAGAATTTAGGCCAAGAACCCGTTATAGTGACACAGTGTTTTTTTATCATAGAGACCGAATTAAAATTGCCGACAATGTGTTTATTTGGCATTATGCAATATTAGATGGAACTGCCAGGCTTGAGATTGGTGAAGGGACTCAAATTGGTGCTTGCGTTAGCATTTTCACTCATACCAGTCATATGGCAATCAGATTGTATGGAGAACATTTTTTAGATATTCCAAGCAACAAAAAGAAAGGATTTCTTATTGCCCCTGTGAAAATCGGCAAATATGTTTTTATTGCTTCCGGAAGTAAAATTCTTCATGGCGTAACAATAGGCGATGGAAGTATAATTGCTGTTAATAGTGTTGTAAAAAATGATGTACCACCATATAGCATTGTTTCGGGTAATCCCGCGGAAATTGTTGGAGATATAAAAAACCATGATAAAAGATTTCTTCGATCTTATCCAGAACTCAGAGAATTTTATTTTGATAAAGAATTGATGAACAGGTCTTTTAACATTAAAAAATGAATACAATTGTACATATTAAATACTCATATTTGCCTTTATCGGAAACATTTATATATGTTTATTTACAAAACATCAAGAATTATAGATATGTAGTTGTTTCTATCAAAAGAGAAAATCAAACTTTATTTTTACATGATGATGTTTATTCTCTTTCAGATCTTAATTTTTTCAAAAAAACATTTAATTATTTCATTCAAAAAGGAACATGATTATTATTTTCTACTTATAGAATAACACCGTTTTATAATGAAATAATTAGTAAAATAAGACCGTGCTTAATATATGCACATTTTGCTATGGAAGGGGTACAGTCTTTATTTTTAAAAAGAAAATGTGAGAATTTGGATTAAATAACTATAATAAGAATATGAAATTATTAGATTCTTTAGCTTGTACTAATTTTTTGCTTATGTATGGATGCTAAATTTATCTTAGCAAATTCAGGTGGTATTCAGGAAGAAATTACTTATTTAGGGATTTCTTGTTTAACTCTTAGAGAAAACACGGAAAGGCCAATTGTAGTTGAAGGGGTTAAAAATGAATGTATGTTTATTTTCTCGAATTATTAAAGAACATGGTGTGAAGGGTGGGATGGAGGTTCATGGTGATATAATTTCTCGGGGACTTTTGGAAAGAGGCCATGGAATAACTATTATAACGGGAGAGCATCCTGATGGTAAAAAATTCGATATTGGGGAAAATAAAAAAATTTATTATTTGCCTGGAGTGACGCCGTATAAATATACCAGAAGATGGTGGAGTGAATCTGCGAAAAAATTTATTGAGATTGCAAAAGAGGAAAAATTTGATATTGTTTGGAGTCAAAGTGCAGGGGCACTTGCATGGATAAAGTTTTTAAGAAAAAAATACAATATTCCTTGTGTTGCTACAATTCATGGAACTCCTTTTAGTGGATTGAAAACAAAAGCAAAAAGTATTTTTTTATCCTGGTCGATTTTTCGATTTTTTCTTTCCGTTTTGAAGAGTATCTATTATAAATTTGTCTGGTATAAAAATTACCGTTTTATGTCTGCTGTAATTGTAGTTGCTCAAAATTTAATAAAACCATTTAATAAAGGGTATTTTTTTAATAAAGAAAATATTTTCTATATACCAAACGGAGTAGATGTAGATCGTTTTTCTCTATCTATAAATGAAGAAAATATACAAAATTTGAGAGAAAAATATCAAATTAATAAAGAAGATAGAGTTTTATTTACGGCAGGAAGATTAGAAAAGGAAAAAGGCATACAATGTACTATTAAATCATTACCCAAAATTATTACACATACTCCTAAAATTAAATTGATGATAGTAGGAGATGGTATTTATAAAGATGAATTAAAAAAATTAGTCAGAAAATTGAAAATAGAAGATTTTGTTATTTTTTGTGGGTTTATTGAGAGGGAGAGTTTGCCGGCATACTATAATTTATGTGATGTGTTTTTGATGTCTACTTGTTGTTATGAAGGGTTTCCTTTAGTCATTGCTGAAGCAATGGCTTGTAGCAAGCCAATAATTGCTTCAAAAATTGGTGGAATTCCTTCGGTAATAGATGATGGAATAAATGGGATATTAATTCCGCCCGGAGATGTTAATGCTTTAGTACAAAAAATTATTTTCCTTTTAAAAAATAAAGAGTTAAGAGAGAAATTAGCTGAAAATGCGAGAGAAAAAGTAGAGAAGGAGTTTAATCAGAAAAAAATGGTTTCTAATACAATTGAGATTTTTGAAAAATGTATAAAAGACATATTATTATAAAATTATTTTTTAAATCTCTTTACATATTTTTGGGGCAAATAGGCCTAATAGTAGATAGAATTTATAAGCATGAAGGAGATACATTGGGTAATACTGTAGTTGCTAAAAAAGTAAGAAGGTGTTAATTTGAATATATTAAGAATAGTATATGATTTTTCACCTCCATGGTGGGGATTAGCTCCCGGACCCTATGAGTTGTCAAAGGCTCAGTTTAATCTTGGGAATAAGGTTACTGTTTTAGCCGGTGAATGGCCAAGACAAAAGAGTTATAAAGAAGGGGATTTGATAGTAAAGAGGTTACCCCTTACTTTGCCTTATACAAGCTTATTTTTTACTTACGGCCCAACCGTATTAGTCCAATATATGATAGAACGAGTGTGTGGAAAAATTGATATACTACATGGTCACACATATCATCCTATTTTTTATCATTATTACAGGAGGTGTTTTAAAGATAATATTCCTTATGTGTTGCATATGAATATAACTTCTGCAGAAAGAGCTTATAGACATCCTGGAGTTTCTTTTATAACAAGAAATTTTGATTGGACATTGGCAATAAAAGGAGAAAACTTAGGATGTAAATTGGCTGATTCAATAATTTGTGTCAGTGAATCCGTAAAAGAGGAAGTAATAAAATGGTATAACCCTGATTCCAGTAAAATATTTGTTGTACCCAATGGAGTAAATACAAAATTGTTTAGTCCTGTTGGTTCTAATTTAAGAGGAGAGTTAGGATGGGGAGATTTAAAAGTAATTTTGTTTGTGGGGCGGTTATATAAAAACAAAAATGTAAATTTGTTAATAGAATCACTGAGGTATTTGCCCGACAATTATAAATTGCTGATAATAGGCGAGGGACAGGATAAAGAGAAATTAATGAAATTGGTATGCAATCTTAAATTACAAAATAGAGTTGTTTTCGTGGGATTTGTTCCCTATCCGGAGTTGGCTAAATATTATAGAACTGCAGATGTTTTTGTTCTTCTTTCTACTTTAGAAGGTTTTCCCAAGGTTGTTTTGGAAGCATTAGCATCGGGAGTGCCGGTAATAACTTCAAAAAGCTTTAAAACAGATGAATTTTTATTCAGATATATTTCCCAAACAGATAGTGTTGTTCCTGAAAAGATTGCTGAAAAAATTCAGGAAGTGATACAGAAAAATTATAAAGTAAATGTTACAGAAATAAAAAATAATTACAGTTGGGAAATTATTGCTAAACGAATTCAAAAAATTTATCAAGGTATAATAAAATGACGCAAAAATTAGTTAAATATCAATCTTGGAGTGTAATTACAAAAGTTATTACTACTGGGTTGAGTGTAATTCAGGGAATTATTATTGTAAGAATTCTTTCACCATCTGAGTATGGGTTGATAGGTATTGTTTTGGCTGTTGGTGGAATGATTGGCGTTCTGGAACATTTTGGTTTAGCAACCGGCTCGATAAGAGAAATTTCTGTAACTAAAAAAATTAATGAAGCATCGAAAGTTTTGTTTACATCATTGTTTGTGCGGTTAATGATAAGTCTGCCTTTGGCAACAGGGCTTTTTTTTGCTTCTGATTATATTTCTAATAATATTTATCATCATCCGGAAATATCATTTCCCTTAAAACTTTTTTCATTAGTTATTGTTTTCCGAGGAGGACAGGATGTTTTTGCTTCTAGCTTGAATGGGTTACAGAAATTTAAGTATCTTTTTTCTTTTCAAATTCTTAGCTCAATAATAACTTTATCGATTTTTGTGGTTTTGGTTAAATACAAAAATTTTATTGGATATTTTTTTGCAATGTTATTAGTATCATTGATTTTGTCTGTAATTTTGGTAATTATTAATTTTAAAATATTTAAAAAGGAGTTTGTTTTGCCCAATGTGGAGGAATTTAAAAACATTTTTAAAAACATTTTTAAAATAGGATTGGTTACATATGTCGTAAAGATTTTATATATAATGTGGCAAAAAATAGGAATTTTAATTGCTGGATTTTTTTTATTACCGAAAGAAATTGGTTATATAAGTTTTGCACTTTTTATGGGAATAAAAACAACATTTTTTATGGAGGCTGTTTCCGGGGTAAATTTACCGGTAATGAGCAAAAAATATAATGAAAGCATTGAAATATTTAAAAAAGAATTTAAAGAAAATTTTTCTAAAGTATTTATTATTAGCTTCTTTGGGAGTATTGCCATAGTTTTTTATTCTAGGGAAATTATTACTTTATTCGTCGGACAAAAATATTCTCCAAGTTTTCAGCTTATTCCTTTTTTGGTTCTTGGTTGTTTTTTGTACTCTTTAATTAATTTTAACGGGGCAAGTGTTATTTTGCCGGCTCTTATGTTAAAAGAAGCAATTTATTACTATATTATTTTGTGTCTTGTTTCTTGTATAACAACTTGGTTTTTTTTGCTTGCTGATTTAGGTGCATTAGCTGTTGCAATAGGAATATTATCCGGGGCTGTAGCCGCTTTCGTTTTACAGAATATTTTTATATATAAGAAATTAAAAATTTGGCTATTCAGCATTCAATTGTTTTATTTGGTGTTGTGTTTGGTCCCTTTGGTAATAATATATTTACTTAATCCAAATCAAATTATAAAAGGTGCTTTTTTTATAACTTCTTTAATAGTATTTTTTTCTCTAAGTAAAAATTTGGCAATTTTCAACTGGAAAAAAATGATTAGATTGGAATTTTTATATAAATGAAATTACCGAAGGGATGATTAGTTATGAGTTTATTATTTTCTACTCCGCTTTATATTGTTCAAAAATTAGCACAGGATAATATTTGTAAATTGGGCAAAAAATATGTTTATGGTAAATTATTAGATATTGGCTGTGGAAAAAAGCCGTATAAAAATTTTTTAAACTATGAAGGATATATCGGATTAGATACTAATTATGGTTTAAAACCGGATGTGGGCGGAACTGTTCTGAATCTTCCCTTTAGGAGAGATTGTTTTGATAGTGTTTTGTGCACAGCGGTATTGGAACATTTAGCAGAACCGGAGGAAGGAATAAAAGAAATTCATCGCGTATTGAAAATTAATGGAGTGGCATATATTAGTGTTCCAATGACCTGGTATCTTCATTATGAACCCAATGACTATTTTCGTTTTACTAAATATGGATTAATATATCTTTTAAAAAAAAATGGGTTTAAAATTATAGAAATAGATAAAATAGGTGGATTATTTTCTTATGTTGGTGCAAGAATTTCTGAAATTTTATTTAATATTTTTATGAAAATATTTTTTTTTGTTTCACTAAAATATAGAACATTTTGTTGTATATCTTTAACCATTCCTGTTTCTTTGATTTTTTATTTTTTGAGTTTAAATTTTGATAAGATTAACAAGAAAGATGTATTTGCGTGGGGATGTGTGGTGAAAAAAACATGAAACGGAAAATTGCTCATATAGTTAGTGAATATCTTATGCAAGGGCATTCCTATATATATGAACAGTTTGTGGATTTGGAAAAATTTAATCCGATTGTTTTAACCCGATGCCTTTTAAATAAAAATTACTGTCCTTTTTCTGAAATTCATTTTTTGATAAATTCGGTTAAATTATATTGTATTGCATACAGAGTGTTTCCATTTTTATTTGATTATATATCTATCTGTTTTTTTGAAAAAGTAATTAAAGAAAATGATATTAAATTAATTCATGCTCATTTTGGTACTTTTGCTTACAAATTAATAAAACTTAAAAAGAATGTAAACATTCCATTAATAGTAACTTTCTATGGGGTTGATGCCAGTCACTATATACGTATACCAAGTTGGAGAAAAAAATATAAAAAAATGTTTACAGTTGGAGATAAATTTATTGCTCTTTGTGATGAGGTAAAAGAAAGATTTATAAATTGTGGTTGTCCTAGGGAAAAGATAGAAGTATGGGATATTGGTATTAATATAGATGAATTTCCCTATATGGAAAGAAAAAAGGGTGAAAAAGTTAAATTTCTTGTTGTAGCGAGATTTAGAGAAAAAAAAGGATATCCTGTTTTGTTAGAGGCGTTTTCTATGCTGTTGAAAATATATAAAAATATAAATCTTACTATAATTGGGTATGGTCCTTTAAGGCAAAATATAGAATGTCAGATAAAAGAATTAGATTTGAAAGACAATGTTATTTTAATTGACACGACAAACATACAGAGTGAAAATTTTAATAAGTTATTTAAAGATGCTTTATATAACCACGATATTTTTGTTTTACCTTCGCTTATTGCAAAATCGGGAGATGATGAGGGAGGGCCTCCTATTGTTATTACAAATGCTCAATCCACGGGGATGGTAGTTGTTTCTACACCAGTAGGTGGGATTTCCAGGGCTGTTATTGATGGAGAAACGGGGATTTTAGCGGAACCAGATAATGTATATTCGCTTTTTGAAAAGATGAAATATTTGATGGATAATCCTGATTTATGGAAAAGTATTGGGGTGAAAGCAAGGAAATATATCGAAGAGAATTTTAATATTAGGAAGCAAACACAAAAATTGGAAAGAATATATGAATCAGTTTTAAAAGAATACTAGTGTGCTGTCTCTAACAGTTCTTTACATTTGAAATTTTTCTCATAATGCTTTCAACTGAAGCAGTCCAAACGAAAACTTTTGGATTTTGATTATGAGATTTAATATATTTTTTTATAACCATAATAAGTTCTTTTACATTTTTGAATGAGTCACGACGAATTCTTTTTGATGTTATCTCGGAAAACCAGCGTTCCACCATGTTTACCCAGGAACTTGATGTAGGAGTAAAATGTAGGTAAAAACGTGGATGACGTTTTAGCCATTTTTGAACTCGTAGGTGTTTGTGTGTTCCATAATTGTCTACAATCAGATGGAGATTTAAATCGGGCGGAGTTTTTGTATTGATAATTTGCAGGAACCTGATAAACTCCTGATGTCTGTGTCGGGGCATGCAGTCTCCAATTACAGTTCCATCGAGCATGTTTAATGCTGCAAATAATGTTGTTGTCCCGTGACGTGTGTAATCGTGAGTTTGTCTTGCTGGAATACCGGGGCGTAAGGGAAGTAATGGTTGAGTGCGCTCTAACGCTTGAATTTGGCTTTTTTCGTTTACACAAAAAACAATCGCTTTGTCTGGAGGATTCAGATAAAGCCCAACAATATCGTAAAGTTTCTCTAAAAATTGTTTGTCGCGACTGAGTTTGAACGTTTTGATAAGATGAGGTTTTAGATTGTATTGTTTCCAGATGCGTTGAACACAGTCTTTGCTGATTCTTTGTGCCTTGTTCATACTGCGAGTACTCCAGTGAGTCGCATCGGATGGTGTTGTATGCAAGGTGGCATTGACTATGGTAGTAACTTTCTTTTGAGAGATCCTTGGAAAACGTCCGGGACGAGGTGCATCTTTTTCCAATCCGACTAATCGTAGAGCTAAAAAACGCTCTCGCCACAATTGAACCGTTGGACGGGAAATATTCAAACGCTTTGCTATATCGTGATTGAAAACTCCTTGAGATGCCAATTGAATAATTTGTGCTCGTTGAATCAATCGCAACGAAAATCTTTTCCCCTGTGACCAACGGTTTATAGTTGATTCTTCTTTTGAAGTAAGTATGATTCGTTCTGTTATGTTCATTCACAATATTATATAAAATAAATATTCAAATGTCAAGGGATTTATGAGACAGCACACTAGGGATAAAAAGATAATGAAATTTATTGAGTTATTCATAAGTAAATGTCAAATGGAAAACAGAAAATCATTATTGGGATTTATTTTTTTTATTTTTATTTTGTTATGTTATTGTTTCTTTATTATAAAAAATTGTATAACCTCATTTTCTAATGTTTATCTGATGACTCTTTTTGTTTTGTTTTTTTTGACTTTTAATAGATTTAAATTAAATAATATGGTATTATTTTATTTGTTCGTTTTTCCTTTTAATTATTGGATTTCTATGAAATTTGTTAATTGGAATTTGAGTGAGTTGTTAATTATAACAATGTTTGGTTTATGGATATGGTCATCTTTAATTTCGGGCAAAATAAGATACAAAACCAATCCATTTAATAAGTGGATAGTAGGATATCTTTTAATTAGTTTTGTGTTAGTTTTAAATTCACCAATGAATAATAAATCAATATACAAATCAATAATTAGGGTGGTTGAATGCGGGGTGTTTTTTTTTGTGTTGGTAAACAACTTTACTTTTAATAAAAAAAATTTAAAAATAGTTTCTAATTTATTAATCATTGCGATGTTACCGGTATGCTTTATAGGAGTTGTTGAATTTTTAATTTATAGCAAATCTTTTCCGTTTTCTTTTATTGATTTTCATCAAAAAATGTCTTTTTTAGGCGTATATGCTCCAAGGCCTTTAAAAGGAGTCATAAACTTGAGTTTAGAAGGAAAAGCGATAGGGTCAACTTTTGGTAGTAAATCTGCTTTATCAATTTATCTTTCGGCCGTGTTACCGTTGGTATTTATTAAAATGTTATATGATAAAGGAGCGTTTCAAAAAGCAATATTTGTATTTGTATTTGGATTGGGATTAATAAATTTGTTTTTAACCGGTTCTCGTACAGGTTTGATATCGCTATTATTTGGATTGGGAATTATTTTTTATATCCGAAAAAATAAAATAAATGTTTCAGCTATTACCGGTGCAATTTTGTGTTTTTTGTTGTTTTTTTTATTTTTACCACAAAACATTCAAAAAAGATTGCTTTTTCGTAGTCATGAGAGTTCGTTAATCGGCAGAAAAGTTTATGCAAAACGTTCAATGAAAATTATTAAAAGTAATTTTTTTACCGGTGCAGGTGTTGATAGTTTAGGTTCGGGGAAAGGACAGTCAAAACCGCACAATGCATTTCTCAGCGAATTTCAAACAAAGGGTATATTTGGATTTTTAATGATTGCAGGTTTATTTTTAACAGCAATAAAATATGGATACAAAAATTTGAAATTATTAGTTAAAGATGAAGAATTGGGGATATATGCATTGTGGAGTTTTGTTGTAATAATGGTGTATTTTGTTACATCTTTTGCAGCCGAACCTTTTTATGAGAATCAGACTTCAATCTTGTTTTTTTTAGGGATTGCTATTATATCTTTTTTAAACGGAAGTTTGGATTATGAAAAAAAGTGATATTATTTGTTTCGCGGGAAATTTATATGATCAGAGGCCCTGGACTAACAGACAACAGATAATGACGAGAGTAGCATGTATGGGATATAAGGTTCTATATATAGAACCTCCTAAAAATTTGTTTGTTCAATTGATTAAATTAATATTTTCTGTAAAACCGGAACAAAATGTATCTAAATGGTTCAAAAGGATATGGAAAATTGAAAAAAGGGGAGAAAATCTATATTTATTTTCGCTTGTTAAAATTATTCCTACGAAATACAGAATATTTAGAAAACTGAATTATTTGCTTTATTGTTCTTTTGTTAAAAAAAAACTTAAACAATTGAATATGGAAAGGCCAGTGCTTTGGATATATACTCCGGACGCCGGTGTTTTCGCAGGAAAATTAAGCGAATATCTTTCATGTTATGATTGTGTTGATAATTATACAAGTCAACCCTGGTATAAAAATAATTTTAAAAATATAGAAAAAGATGAGTTAGAATTATTGAAAAAAGTAACGTTAGTATTTACAACCAGTAAAAGTTTATATAGAGATAAAATAAAATATAATCCTAATACTTATTTAGTTCATAATGTCGGAGATTTTAACCATTTTATAAAGGCAACACATTTTAATACAAAGATTCCGGATAATATTATAAATATAGCTAAACCCATAATAGGATTTGTTGGGGCAATAGATGATTATAAATTAGACATAGACTTGCTTTCATATTTAGCGAATGAAAGGGCGAAATGGTCAATTGTTTTAATCGGCCCGGTTGGTGTTGCTGACAAGAAAACATCCACGCGTGTTTTAAGGGAATGTAGCAATATTTACTTTTTAGGGGAAAGAAAATATGAATGTATTCCTGATTACATTAAAGCTTTTGATGTTTGTATTATTCCTTATCAAAAAAATAAATATACGGAAGGTTGTTTTCCCATTAAATTTTTTGAATACCTTGCTACAGGAAAACCTGTTGTAGTAAGTGGGTTGCCGGAATTGGAGAAATACGGAGATATAATTGGTTTTGCTAATACCAAAAATCGGTTTATTTCTTTGATTGAAGAATATCTTAAGAATGACACCAATGAAAATAAAAAGCACAGAATTGCTATTGCAAAAAAAAATACCTGGCAGAAAAAAACAGAAAAACAAATAGAAATAATAAAAGGTTTTGTTAAAACAAAATGAGAATAGGAATTGATTTTCACACAGCAGAAAGGGAAGGAAGTGGTAATTGTACTTATATTAGAAATCTTGTTGAATCTCTTATTAAAATAGACAAAGAAAATGAATATTTTCTTTATATAACAAATATTAATTATCCATATTATAAGAGATTCAGAAAAGATGGAAATGTTTATTTGTGTTCAACAAAATCAAATAATCCCTTTATAAGAATTCCATTACTTGGCATAAGGACTTTTATTGATAAAATTGATATTCTTCATGTTTTGTATATTGCTCCTCCGATTCATCGTGGTAAATTAGTGTTAACTATTCATGATGTTTCCTTTCTTCATTTTCCGGAGTGTTTTCGAAAACTTGAAAATATTCGTCAGAAAATTCTTATCCCTGGAAACATTAAGAAAGCGGACAAAGTGTTGACTATTTCGAAACATTCTAAGAAAGACATTACGGAAAATTATAATGTTACAGATAATAAAGTAAAAATCACTTATCTTGGTGTGAAAACTATTTTTAAAGCCGTAGAAAATTTAAAAGATAAATCTGAATTTTTAAAAGAACATGGAATTTGTGGTAAATTTATATTTTTTTTAGGGCGTATAGATGCAAGAAAAAACATTTTTGCTTTAATAAAAGCATTTATGTCATTAAAACAGCAGAAACAGATTCCATATCAATTAGTTATAGCAGGGAAAAAGGATTTTTTAACTAAATCGATGCAAAAAGAAATAGATATGTCAAATTATAAAAAAGACATTATTTTTGCGGGATATTTATCTGAGGAAACTTTGCCCATATTTTATAATTTCGCGGAAGTTTTTGTTTACCCAAGTTTATATGAAGGATTTGGTCTTCCTTGCCTGGAAGCAATGGCTTGTGGATGTCCGGTGATAAGTTCTAATTGTAGTTCTATTCCGGAAGTAGTCGGAGATGCTGGAATATTGACTGATCCATGTGATGTTGATAAACTTGCTTCTGCAATATATAAGGTTGTTTCAAACAGAGAATTAAAATTAAAAATGAAAAAAAAAGGTTTGCAACAGGCAGAAAAATTTAAATGGGAAAATACTGCACGGGAAACATTAGAGATATATAAGGAAACGATGTTATGAAAATTGCTATTATGGGTTTTAGAGGAATTCCTGCCAGTTATGGTGGGTTTGAAACGTTTGTAGAGGAATTAGCACCAAGACTGGTTCAGCAAGGATACCAGGTAACTGTTTATGGGCGTTCTAATATTATTAACTACAAAGAAAGATATTATAAAGGGGTAAAATTAGTAATTCTTCCAACGATAAGTAATAAATATCTGGATACCGTAGTCCATACTTTTTTGTCAATAGTTCATAGTTGTTTTTATAAATATGATATTATTTTTATTTTAAATGCTGCCAACAGTATATTTTCCTTCATTCCACGATTAATTGGAAGGAAAGTTGTTGTTAATGTTGATGGCATAGAAAGAAAACGGAGGAAATGGAATTGTCTGGGAAAATCATGGTATCTTTTCGGAGAATTTTTTTCAGTTGTTTTTCCTAACGAAATTGTATCCGATGCGAAAGTTATTCAAAATTATTATGAAAAGAGGTATAAAAGAAAGTCTGTATTTATTTCTTATGGTGCAAATATTGAAAAGGTAAATAGTTCTTTGATTTTAGATAAATTTGGGCTGAAGTCTGATGAATATATTTTGTATGTAAGTAGATTAGAACCCGAGAATAATGCCCATCTTGTAATTAAAGCCCTTAAAAAAATTAATACAGACAAAAAATTTGTTATTGTTGGAGATGCACCTTATGCAGCAAAATATAAATCTTATTTAAGAGAATTAGCAAAAAGTGATTTTAGGTTTATTTTTACGGGATTTGTTTTTGGTGAAGGATATAAAGAATTGCAATCGAATACTTATATTTATATCCATGCAACTGAAGTGGGGGGGACTCATCCGGCCTTAATTGAATCTATGGGATTTGGCAATTGTATCATTGTAAATGGAACAGAAGAAAATATGGAAGTAACAGGTGATGCAGGATTAATTTATAAGAAGAATGATATAGCTGATTTAAGAGAAAAAATTCAATATCTGATTGATAATTGTGATGTCATCAAAGATTATAGAAAAAAAGCACAAGAAAGAATTCGTAAAAATTATTCATGGGATGTTGTAACCGGTAAATATAAAAAACTATTTTTAAAATTAGTGGGAAATAGATGAATAATAGAAAAAAAAGTAAATTTGGCAAAATTATTTTTTATATGTTTTTGGGGTTGTTTTTAATCGTATCCCTTGTTCCGTTTCATTCCTTCCTTCACATTAAATTATTTAATTTGCCTACTCATTATCTAATTGTAGGAGGAGGAGTGTTTTTGCTTGTGCTTTTGAGTTGGTGGAAGAAAGGTGCGGAATTTATTCCTTTTGATAAATTCTTGCTTTTTTTGTTTGTATGTTTTTCTTTGAGTCTTATAACTAGTGTTGATCGTTTATGGACGCTTAAAACTTTGGTTAGTTTTTTTTTACGGGGAATAGGAGTAGCTTTTATTGCGATAAGAATTGTTGATAGTAATAAAAAGAGAGAAATCCTGATTCGGGTTTTACTTTGGGGTAGTAGTCTTGTTTGTTTACTTGGTCTTGTAGAATTTTCTATGGGTTATAATCCTATCTTTCATCATTTATATCTTAGTCATAGTGTTCTTTACAAAGAGATTTTGAAATATCGCGGTGGAATGGCTTCTACTATTGGACATCCCGTAGCTTTAGCCGCTTATTTAGTTCTTTTCTTTCCTATTGCTTTGAGATTTGTGCAAAAGAAAAAATCTTTATTTGCATTTATTCCTTTTTTTTGATTGTGGCAACTATTGTTTTTTCATTTACCCGAGGTTCATGGCTAATAACTATTATTATGTTTATTCTTTATTTTTTAAAGAAAGAATATCGTCCTTCTAATATTGCATTCACAAGGAAGATGTTTAAGCAAATTTTATTTGGCTCTGCAGTATTTTTTATTATTATTTTTTCTTGTTTTTTCTTTCCCAGAGCAAAACAATCTTTTATTAAACGAGTTAATTTTAAAACAATTAAAGGTGACATATTGTATTCGCACCGAGCGGGTTCTTATTATACTACTTTAAATATATTAAAAAAATACCCTTTTTTTGGTGTAGGAATGGGGAATTATCCCCAGGTTTACCGTCTTTATCGTAACAAGCAAACAATAGAACATCTTGAAACACCGGACAATATGTATTTGCGACTGCTTTCAGAAACAGGAATAATTGGAACTTTAGCTTTTTTATTATTTATTATTTATTGTCTTAATCGTTTATTAATGAATTTCCGGTTAGCAAGTAATTTTAAATGGGCTTTGACTTGTGGTATTATTGGGTTTTTGCTTAATTTATTCACTGCGGATCTTTTTTATTGGCTTCCTCTTCAATTTACTTTCTGGCTTTTATTGGGAGTAGGGGTTGGTTATGAACATAGTACATAGAGCAAGGAAAAATTTTTTCTTTAAATTAATGGGGGAAATAGGTTCCCGTGCTTTAGCTTTGGGTTTTTATATTATTATTGCTCGAAAGTTAGGAGCGTTTAATTTTGGGCGATATTCCTTTGCTTATTCATTTACTGCTCTTTTTGTTATTTTAATGAATTTAGGGGTAGATACAATTTTAATTCGGGATGTATCCCGTTTACGGCAGGAAGTAAAGACTTATGTGGCAAATATTAATGTATTGAAATTATTTCTTTCCATAATTACCTGGGTTATTATCCATTTTATGATAATTGGCTTGGGATATCCTAAAGATGTTATACAAATTGTTGATTTAATGGCGTTAGTAATTATTGGAACAGGAATATTGGAATATGTTTGTGCTATATTTAATGCTTTCGAACAGATGCAGTATGAGACATTTCTTAAGGTAATCAATAAAATTCTTTTTCTTGCTTTGGGTGTTGGGGCTTTACTGGCAGGGCTATCGTTAACCGGCCTTCTCAAAGGCCTAATTTTGGCTTATGCGATAACAATTTTTATTGGCTTTCTTTTGATTAACAATAAAATTACCCCTTTACATTTTAATTTTGATTTTAAATTTTGTCAAAAACTGCTTAAACTCTCCTTCCCTGTGTTTTTATCTTTTGCTTTTCTTACTATTTATAAAAATTTAGATGTAGTTTTTCTTTCTTTATTTCATTGTCCGGAACAGGAAATTGGATGGTATACTTCAACGGTAAAATTGGGAGATGTTTTAAGGGCAATCCCGGTTCTTTGTGTCGGAGCTGTTTTTCCTATTTTTTCTTCCCTTTCTTTATATTCAAAAGAAAAACTCAAAAAAGCTGTTAATTGGTTGATAAAATTACTTTGTTTATTTTCTATTCCGCTTGCTTTTGGAACATCAGTGCTTTCCGGAAAAATTATTTTTTTTGTTTATGGAAAAGAATATTTGCCGGCTGCGTTGGCCCTTGCTATAAGTATTTGGGCGTTTATTTTTGTTTTTGTTAATTATGCAATAATGCAATTTATAGTCATAATTGATAAGCAGAAATTTAATATTATTTCTTCAGGGTGTGCACTTATAGTAAATGCAGTTTTAAATGTGTTTCTTATTCCACATTTTGGTTATCTTGGACCTCCTTTTGCCTTATTGGGAGCTGAGATTGTCCTTTTTTTGATTAATCTATATTTTAGTTCCATTTTTTTATTACCTGTTTATTTTAAAAATTGGATATGGAAAATAGTCCTTGCGGGTTTTTTTATGGGTGGGGTTCTTATATATCTTCATCAATTAAATATTTTTATGCTTTTTTTATTGGGTGTCTGTATTTATGTTTTTTTATTATTTTTATTTAGAGTTTTTTCTACAGACGATGTTAATTTTATGAAAAAAGTAATGGCGAGAACATGAATATATTATTAATTAATATGAGTAATCTTAGTTCCCAAAAGGTTCCTGGGGGAGCAGAAAAGGTTTTACTTGAAATTATTCATTGTTCAGGAAAAAAAGAATTTTGTTTTACAATGATACTTTCTTCCGGCGACCCTACGGGAAAAAGATTTTGTCGATTGGGAGCAAATGTTTATGTAAAAAATTTCCGTAGTTTTTTTTCATTTTTCCATGTATTTTACTTGGTTTTGTTGATTAAAAAAAAGAAAATAGATTTAATTCATACTAACGAATGTCGGGGAAATTTTTTTGGTTCTCTGGCAGGGATTTTAACCGGAGTACCGGTAGTTTCCTGTCGTCATGAACTTTATTTTTCTCCTTTTATTACAGGAAAAATATCCTGGAAAAGAAAATTATATCGTTTGGTAGACATGTTCTTTTTTCATTTGGTTAGCAGAAAATTAATTGCAGTTTCTCAGGCTGTTAAAAACGAAATTATCATGAGTCAGAAAATTAATCCTGATAAGATAGAAGTTATTTCTTTTGGTATTGATCCGGATAAGGTTAAAGAGTTATCTCTTGATATAAGAGACTTAAAAGATGAATTTAAAATAAAAGAAGAAAATCCTGTAATAGTTACCGTAGCAAATCTTTCACGGGAGAAAGGATATGATGTTCTCCTTGATGCCGCTTACTATGTAAAGAAAAATATTTCAACTGTACGTTTTATTTGTTTTGGTGAAGGGAAATATCGTTTAACCTTGGAAAAGAAGATTAAACAACTTGGTTTAGAGGGGACTGTTATTCTTGCTGGATTTAAAGAAAACATTTTAGATTATTTGAGAATTGCGGATTTGTTTGTTTTGCCTTCATTGGCTGAAGGAATGTCAAAATCGTTAATGGAAGCAATGTTAATGAAAAAACCGGCTATTGCTTCTAATATTGGTAGTCTTCCCGAAATAATCAAAGATGGAATTAACGGTTTACTTGTTCCTCCCGGTGATGCGCATGCTTTAAAAAGCGCTATAATAGAATTATTGGGAGATAAAGATAAAGCTCAAAGGATAGCGGATGAAGGATATAAAAGCGTTATTAAATATTACCGTTTGGAAAAGGCAATTAAACAATTAGAACTTATATATTATTCGTTTAAATAGGGAGCAAGAATGAAAATAGGTATAGATTGCAGGATGATTTACCATTCCGGGATAGGGACTTACTTACAAAATCTCTTACGGGAATTTTCATATTTGAGTATTAGTGAGAATATGGAAAATATATTATACGGAGATGTTGATAAATTGAAGAAATATAATTTTACGATAAAGGAATTTAATTTTCCTATCTATAGTTTACAGGAACAACTTTTTAGTCCTTTAAAATTAAAAAAAGAACGATTAGACCTTATTCATTTTCCTCATTATAATGTGCCTTTGTTATATTCCGGGGAAATTGTTGTAACCATTCACGATTTAATACATCTTTTATTTCCACAATATTTTTCATTTGTAGCATCACGATATGCTCATTTTATGTTACAACATGTAAGCCGAAAAGCAAAAAAGATTATTACTGATTCCCATAGTAGTAAAAGGGATATTATAAAATTACTTAAAGTTTCTTCAAAAAAAATAACAGTAATATATCCTGGTGTCAGCCGTAATTATCGACCAATAAAGGATGAATTTCTTATTGAAAAAATTAAAAGAAAATATAATATTACCCAGGAATTTATTTTGTTTGTAGGTCTTTTAAAACCACACAAAAACATAATCAATTTAATTAAGGCTTTTTTTAAATTAAGAAAAAATAATAGTTTGCTAAAGAATAAATTGGTTATAATAGGAAAAAAGAAAGGGCCGTACTATTTAAAAGTGGAGGAATTAATTAGGAAACTTGGTTTGGAAGAGGAAGTTATTTTTTTAGGTAAAGTTGATGCGGATGACTTGTTAATGTTATATAATAGTGCCCGGGTTTTTATTTTGCCTTCTTTTTATGAAGGATTTGGACTTCCTCCATTGGAAGCGATGGCTTGTGGTATTCCAGTAATTACCGCCAATACTTCTTCTTTGCCTGAGGTTGTGGGAAATGCTGCTGTTATGGTTGACCCTTATGATATTGAAGAAATGGCTAAGGCGATGTATACAGTCTTTACCGACCGGAATTTGAGAAAGCAAATGATTGATAAAGGGTTTGAAAGAGTAAAGTATTTTTCCTGGGAGAATGCAGCTTGTCAAACTTGTAAGGTATATAAAGAAGTTTATAAGGGATTAGGAGGGAAAAATGATTGATAAAGAGTTGCTGGAAATTTTATCCTGTCCGGCGTGTAAAAAAAATGTGGAATTAAAAGACAATAAAATTGTATGTGTTAGATGTGGAAGAAAATATCCGATTAGGGATGGAATACCTATAATGCTGGTGGAGGAAGCAGAAAAATAAAACAATGTATAAAATTAATTTAAAAGAATATATAGATGAAATAAAACAAAAGAAGAATATGTTTTTTGATTATTTATTTTTGAGCGGGCTTGTTTTATTTCATTTAGTAAATAATGCTATATGGTTAATCAGGGATACCTGTCCTCCCGCATGGGATCAGTCGGCACATCTCTGTTTGAGTTTGCGTTATTTAGAATTGTTGCTTCATCCAACCAGAGACTTGATTTTAAATCTGATGAGGGTTTCGCATTATTATCCTCCTTTTTTTCATCTTTCTTTAGTGCCGGTTCACCTTTTGTTTGGTATTTCTGCTGATTGGGCAACAATGAGTTTGGTTGTTTATTTCGCTTTTTTGATTATAGGAGTTTATAAAATAGGAAGTTTTCTTTATTGCCGCAAAGTAGGATTATTAGCGGCTTTTTTAGTCTCGATGTATCAGAGTATAATTTATATGTCCCGTTTTCCTCTTTTAGATCTTCCTCTTACTGCGGTAGTAACCTGGGGAATATATTTTTTGTTACGCAGCAGATGTTTTAAAGAAAAAAAATATGCAATTGCTTTTGGTGTAGTTTCCGGCATAGGTTTACTAATTAAATGGACCTATGTATTTTTTATATTTTTTCCGGTTTCTTTTACTGTATTTAAATCAATTAGGGAAATAGATAAAAGGGGTATAAAAAATTTTTTACTTGCAGTGTTCCCTTTTTTTATTATTACTGCTCCATGGTATTTGTATAATTTAGTTCCTATAATTCAACGCTGTTTTCAGGCAGCTACTATAGGAGCTGCTGAAGGAGACCCTCATTTTTTATCAATAAATTCTTTTTTATTTTATTTCTGGAATTTAGAAAAACAGGTACAATTTTTATTTTTTATTCTTTTTTTAACGGGAACAACAAAATTGGTAAAGGAATGGAAAACAAATTATCAAAATAGAGATAATTTGATAATACTGATTGGCTGGATAGTTGTTCCTTATTTTGTTTTTACCTTAATAGGAAATAAGGATGGAAGATATACCTTGCCATTCTTGCCTGCTGTTAGTATTATTTCTGCTTTTTGGGTTTTTAGTTTAAAAAAAGAAATCTGGCAAAAGATAGTGGTTTACAGTGTAATAATAATAGGGTTGTTACAATGTATTTCTTTTAGTTACGGGGTGTTTCCTGATATTGTAGTTTTTAACAAATTACATTTAAGTTTATTCCGTCCACCTTGCCGGGGAAATTGGAAACATAAAGAAATTTTTGATTTTATTATGCAGATAAACAAAGAAAAAAAAGATTTTGTTATTGCCAGGGTTTTGGCTAATCATCAAGCTTTTTCCAGTTCGATTTTTAGATTTTATACTATGTCTAACCGTTTACCGGTAATGCCTAAAGGGTATAGAGAACCGTTAGGCGAATTTAGCGATTATCTTCTTTTGAAAACAAAAAATCTTGGGCCTGCTTATACTACGGATAAATATTTAGCACCTCTGGCAGAAATAGAGAAGCAATTGCTTTCTTTTACCAGAGTTTTTTCTTCGGTTGGCTGTTTTCCTTTACCGGATGGTTCCGAAGCGATTGTGTACAAAAAGGAGGCATTGCCTGCATGGGAATGGCAAGAAGAATTTAGTTTGGCTAAATTAAGTGAAAAAATAAAGGAATCGTTCTTTTTTGCCGGTATTTCATCTTCGGAAAATTTCCATATAAAGATTATTCCTTACAACGATGAAAAATCATTAAAAGGGCGTTTCGAAAAAATTATTATTACCGGAGATTTGTTAAATATAGAAGGAATTGAAGTGTCTGAAATGAGGGTTGAATTGGATAATATACATATTAATTTTTACAAGATGTGGTTAGAAAAAAAGTTAGTGATTTTGAGTTTGGAAAAAATTAAACCGAGAATAATTATTTCGGGACAATCTTTAGAAAAATTTATTTATGAAAAAGTCCCGGGAATCAAAGATGTTCGGGTTAAGTTTGGTAAGGAACCGCTTAAAGGAGACTTTTCATCGATAGTTTCCTTGGAGATAACAGGTAAATTGAGATTCCTGAACCGTTATTTTAAAACAGTAATTAAAGGAAAAATTAAATTAGATTCAAGAGAGAAATCTTTTTATACTCAGGTAGATAAAATAAAATGTTGGTTTTTGCGGATACCGCATTTTATCTATGCTTCCAGCACCAATCAAAAATTTTCTCTTTTGCCTACTGTAGATTGGCCGGTAGAGACAGTGATTAATGTATTAGAAACGATAGAAAACGAAAAATTAATTATAAAAGCGGGGATAAGGTCAAAGAATGAATGAAAAAAGATTTCCCCCTTTGAAAAAGGGGGTTAGGGGGATTTATTTATGGTGTTAAAATATAACATGGGTTTTAAATATTATTTTTGTCATTCCTGTGGAGAGAGTGTGTAATAACTCAGATTTTTATGTGGTAGCCGCAGACTTTCTTGTCCGCCTATGGAGGAAGTCTGCGTTATCAACGGAAAAATTCCGCAGGCTTTAGCCTGCGACTACCAAAAACGGGATTATGGCAAAGTTTGTTCGCAGGAATGTCAAATACTTTTGACATTACTAAAGCAGAAAGGGTTTTAAATGAATTATAATATTTCTCTGTTTTTCCCCTGTTATAATGAAGAAGATAATATCGAAACAACCGTAAAAAAAGCATTGGATGTCTTAAGAAGCTTAACAGATACCTTTGAAATAATTGTTGTTGATGATGGAAGCAGGGACCAAACAGAAAAAATAGTAAAAAGTTTGATTAAGGAAGAAAAAAGAATTAAATTAATTCAACATCCACGGAACAGGGGATATGGAGCAGTTTTAAGGACAGGGTTAAAAAATGCCCGGTATGATTTAATTTGTTTTACTGATGCCGATGGACAATTTGATTTTAGCCAAATAAAGAAAATGTTACCTTTAATTAATGATTCAGATGTGGTTATCGGATATCGCAAGAAGAGAAGAGATTCTTTTCATCGTTTGGTAAATGCTAAGATTTATGGATTGGTAATCAGGTTGTTTTTTGGATTAAAAGTAAAGGATGTTGATTGTGGTTTTAAATTGTTTCAAAAAAAAGTTATTGATGATATAGAGATTGAGTCGCAGGGTGCTTTAGCCAGTGCAGAGATTTTGGTTAAAATTAAAAGTAAAGGTTATCGGATTATGGAAATAGGAGTGGATCATTTCCCTCGTTTTGCCGGCAAATCGACGGGAGCAAATTTAAGGGTTATTTTTAAAGCGGCTAAGGAATTATTTAGGTTTTTCCCTAAATTGTTTAAGTTGCGGCTAAAAAATATTTTAAAAATTGTTTAAAGGATAAAATGATGAAAATTGCTTTGGTACATGATTGGCTTACCGGAATGCGTGGAGGGGAAAAGGCATTAGAGGCTCTTTGTGAGATTTTTCCCAATGCGGATATTTATACCCTGGTACACATAAAAGGAAGTGTTTCGTCAGTGATTGAAAGTCATAAGATTTTTACTTCGTTTATCCAAAAATTACCCGGTGTGAAAAAAAAATATCGTTATTATTTACCTCTAATGCCTAAAGCCATTGAAAAGTTTGATTTAGGTGATTATGATTTAGTTATTTCTTCAAGCCATTGTGTTGCCAAAGGAGTTAGAGTAAAAAGAAATAGTTTGCATATTTGTTATTGTTACACTCCGATGCGGTATATCTGGGATATGTATGAGGAGTATTTTGGGAAGGGAAGGGCTAATATTTTTCTTAGAGTGGCAATGTCTGTTTTTCACACTTATTTAAGAAAGTGGGATGTTGCTACGGTTTCCCGGGTGGACTATTTCATTGGTATTTCTGAAAATGTGAAGGAAAGAATTAAAAGGCATTATCATCGTGATGCAATAGTTATCTATCCTCCCGTTGATATTGCACAATTAGGTATTGGCAATGAATTCCCTGATTTCTATCTTGTTGTTTCTGCGTTTGCTCCTTATAAGCGGATAGATTTGGCTGTAGAAGCATTTAATGTTTTGGGTTACTCTTTAAAAATTATTGGGACTGGGCAGAAAGAAAAGCAACTAAAAAAAATAGCCAAATCTAATATTGAATTTTTAGGTTGGAAAACTGATGAAGAAGTCAGGAATTATTATTGTCGGTGTAAAGCTTTTATTTTCCCGGGAGAAGAGGATTTTGGTATTACGCCTGTTGAGTCACAGGCTTGTGGTAGGCCGGTAATTGCATATGGAGAGGGAGGGGCATTAGAAACTATAATCGAAGGTACAACAGGTATGTTTTTTAAAAAACAAACTACAGAATCATTGGTTAAGGCAGTAGAAAAATTCGAAGAAATAAAAGATAATTTTAATTCTGAAAAAATAAGAGAAAATGCACTCAGATTTGATAAAGAAATATTTAAGAAAAAAGTAAAAATGTTTATTGAAGAAAAATATATAAAATTTAAAAAGGAGGGAAGACGGTGAAGAGAGTTTTAATTACCGGAATAACAGGGCAGGATGGTTCCTATCTGGCAGAGTTTCTTTTGAAAAAAGGAGGTTATGAGATTCATGGCTTAGTAAGGCGTGTAGCACTTGAAGATCCGGAACACAGACTTTGGAGAATAAAGCATTTGTTAGATAAAATTTCTTTACATGCCGGTTCGTTGGAAAGCTATGCCAGCGTGTTTAATGTAATCGAAAGAGTAAAACCTGACGAATGTTATCACTTAGCTGCACAGAGTTTTGTTAGCTATTCTTTCGATGATGAATTTTCTACAATCGATACTAATATAAACGGCACGCTTCATGTTTTGTCAGCGATTAGAAAGAAAGCACCAAAATGTAAGTTTTATTTTGCTGCTTCAAGTGAGATGTTTGGTAAAGTAAGAGAGATTCCCCAAAATGAAAATACGCCTTTTCATCCCCGTTCACCTTATGGGATTTCTAAGGTAGCAGGATTTGATTTGACTCGAAATTATCGTGAAGCTTACGGCCTTTTTTCTTGTAACGGGATTCTTTTTAATCATGAATCACCGCGGAGGGGATTTGAATTTGTTACCAGAAAAATAACTCGTACTGTAGCTAAGATTAAATTAGGATTGGAAAAAGAATTAAAGTTAGGTAATTTAGAAGCAAAGAGAGACTGGGGGTATGCCGGAGATTATGTTGAGGCAATGTGGCTTATGCTTCAGCAGGAAAAGTGTGATGATTATGTGATTGCTACAAATGAAACACATTCAGTTGAAGAATTTGTAGAGTTAGCCTTTAATTGTGTTGATTTAGATTGGAAAGATTATGTAACCATTGATAAGAAATTTTATCGTCCGGCAGAGGTTAATCAACTTATAGGTGATTATTCTAAGGCAAAAAAAATATTAGGTTGGCGTCCAAAGGTAAGTTTTAAAGAACTAATTAAAATGATGGTCGATTCGGATTTGAAGGAAATTAGAAGCTGAAGTATTTAATATCAATGAGACTTAGAGTTTTTTCAGCTACGCTGTGTCATTCCCGCGAACAGACTGTGTCACAATCCTGATTTTTATATGGTAGCCGCAACCTTTAGGTTGCGTTAGCGACGGAGATTTTCCGCAGGCTAAAGCCTGCGACTACCAAAAAGGGGATTATGAGACAGTCTGTTCGCGGGAATCTATAGGAATAGACTCCTGCTTTCGCAGGAGTGACATTGATTGATTACGGGGTAGTTCCTTGGAGATAAAGAGATGTAAAGATTTTAATATTTGCATTTTAGAAGAAAATTTGTTAAAATTCCTTCTTAATGGTATTTCATAAATTTTAAAATAATAAATGTTCAGGATATTAAAAAATGTTAAAAAAAGGCGAAAAGATTGTATTTTTTACAGGTTTGCGGGTTGTAGTTGATATATTTTTTATTTATTTTTCTTTTATTTTAGCTTACTGGGTTAGATTTGTTTTTCAAATAATACCGGTAACTAAAGGTGTTCCTTCTCTTCTTATCTATAAACAGATTCTTCCTTTGGTCGTTTTGATTTGGGTTTTAATTTTTATGCATTATAATCTTTATGCTAATAAAAAGAAAAAAGATGTTTTTGATGAATTTTTAAGAGTGATTTCTGCTATTACCCTGGGAACAATAGTGATTATGGCGGGAACCTTTTTATATCGTAATTTCTCTTATTCCCGTTTGGTTATTGTTTATGCCTGGCTGTTTAGTATTCTTTCGCTTTGTTTTTCGCGGTGGCTGATAAATATTTTTGCTAAAAAGTTTTTTGCTTTTCACAAAACATTAATAATGGGACAAGGTAAAATTTTTGAGCATCTCAGGAAAATATTGAAAAAACAAAAAGGGGAATATTTTTTTTCTAATTTAGTAGAAGGGGAAAGATTAGACGATTTCGTAAAAAAGAATAAAATTGAAGAGGTTATTGTGGCGAAGTTTTCTGCTGTTCATACGGAAATATTGAGTATTTCTCAGCAGTGTGA
>JAUVLC010000151.1 GCA_030595925.1 Clostridia bacterium
AGGTATTAATTTAAAGAGATTAGAATTTTAAAATTTTAAAAAATTTGATATGAGTGAAATTTTAGGGTATTATATTTTCTAAATATTAAAAAAGAATAATTTAACGAGGAAAGTAAGTCGTTCTTTAAATTAAAAAGAGAAAGATGCATTTGGTGAAAGTATCTAAGAAAAGATGACTGAAAAGAGAGCCTCAATAAAGATAGGCTGGTAACCTTTAAAAACTTCTAATGAGTGGGGTAAATAATTTATCCAATTCCAGGTGGTACCGCGAGATTTTATCTCGTCCTTTTATGATAATTAAGATTATCAAGGGAACGGGATTTTTTTATTTTATGAGCAGAAGGAGAATTTATATGGACCAAAACATACAGAAAGTTAAACTAGTATTGGAAGATGGCTCGATTTTTGAAGGAAATGCTTTCGGAGCCATAAAGCCGGCATCGGGGGAAGTAGTTTTTAATACTGGAATGATTGGTTATCCTGAAAGTTTAACTGATCCTTCCTATTGTGGACAGATATTGATATTTACTTATCCTTTAATCGGTAATTATGGTGTACCGGGGAAACAGAGAAAAAGCAATCTGTTAAAATATTTTGAATCCGAAAAAATACAGGTAAAAGGTTTGGTGATAGCGGATTATTCACAAGAATATGCACATTGGAATGCTAAAAAATCTCTGACAGAATGGCTGAAAGAAAATCATATACCGGGAATATACGGCATAGATACCAGAAAATTGACAAAAAAGATAAGAGAAAAGGGGACCATGCTGGGAAAAATAATTTACGGCCGGGATGAATTCAAATTTGAAGACCTCAGCCAAAAAAATTTGGTAAAAGAAGTCAGTATTAAAAAACCGGTTATCTACAAGAAGGGTAAAAAAAGAATCATTATTATAGATTGTGGTGTGAAGAACAGTATTATTACAGCATTTTTAAAGAGAAATATATCGATTATCAGGGTTCCCTGGAATTATAATTTTCTTAAGGAAGAAGCAGAAGGTATTTTAATTTCCAATGGTCCCGGTGACCCGAAAAAATGCAATGAAACGATTCATTATGTTAAAAAAGCTCTTTCGAAAAATATTCCCATTCTGGGAATCTGTCTTGGCTCTCAAATATTAGGATTGGCGGCCGGTGCAGATAGTTATAAATTGAAATACGGACATAGAGGTCAGAACCAACCTTGCATGGAGGTAGGAACCAATCGTTGTTATATCACTTCGCAAAACCATGGTTATGCTATTAATACCGAAACTTTACCTCAGGATTGGAGAGAGTGGTTTTGCAACAATAATGATAGAACGAATGAAGGAATTTTACATATATCCAAACCTTTTTTCGGAGCTCAATTTCATCCGGAGGCATCTCCCGGGCCGGATGATACGGAATTCATTTTTGATATGTTTTTGAGGGCGATAAAATGATAATAAAAAAAAGAAAATTAACAAAAGTGCTTATTTTAGGTTCGGGTGCAATAAAAATAGGAGAAGCAGGGGAATTTGATTATTGCGGCAGTCAGGCGATAAAGGCTTTAAAGGAAGAGGGAATTAAAACCATACTGCTGAATCCAAACATTGCCACAGTTCAAACTTCTGATTATTTAGCCGATAAAATATATTTTTTACCGGTTACTCCTTATTTTGCAGAAAAGATAATAAAAAAAGAAAAACCTGAAGGTGTATTGCTTGGTTTTGGAGGTCAAACCGCCTTAAATGTTGGTGTGGAATTATTTATAAAAGGAATATTTGAAAAATACCATGTTGATGTATTGGGAACTCCGGTGGAGGCTATTCAAAATTCGGAGGACAGAGAAAGATTTAGGAAAAAATTGCAGGAAATCAATCTTAAAACCCCCAAAAGTAAAGCTGTGACCAATGTAGAAGGAGCTTTAAGTTCTGCTGATAGTTTGGATTATCCGGTTATGTGCAGGATTGCTTATGCGCTTGGTGGATTGGGCTCCGGAATAGCCCAAAATAAGAAAGAATTAAAAAAAATTGCCGAAAAAGCATTTTCCCATACCAATCAAATTTTAATAGAGGAATGTCTTTATGGTTGGAAAGAAATAGAGTATGAAGTTGTGCGGGATATTTACAATAATTGCATTACTGTTTGTTCTATGGAAAATGTTGACCCAATGGGAATTCATACCGGTGAAAGCATCGTTGTTGCCCCCGTGCAGACGCTAAGTGCCTCTGAAAACTATAAGCTTAGGGCTATTGCCATAAAATTGATCAGGCATTTGGGGATTGTGGGAGAATGTAATGTTCAATTTGCACTTGACCCAAAATCTGAAAATTACAGAATTATTGAAGTCAATGCAAGGCTAAGCAGAAGTTCTGCCCTGGCCTCCAAAGCGACAGGTTATCCCCTTGCTTTTATTGCAGCTAAATTAACTTTGGGTTATAGCTTGACCGAGCTGGAAAATATTATTACCAGGGAAACTTCGGCATGCTTTGAACCGGCATTAGACTACATTGTTCTGAAATGTCCGCGATGGGATTTGGAGAAATTTAAAAAAGTGAGTCAGAATATTAATTCGGAAATGAAATCTGTCGGAGAAGTCATGGCAATTGGCAGAAATTATGAAGAGGTACTACAAAAAGCAATCAGAATGTTGGATACAGGGATGAATGGCCTTACCTGTAATAAAATAAAATTTGATAACTTGAAAAAAGAAATAAAAATACCGACAGATAAAAGAATATTTGCCATTACAGAAGCGATAGAACAAGGGTATTCAATAGAAGAGATTTATCAGCTTTCAAAAGTGAATCACTGGTTTTTGTATAAAATGAAAAACATCATAGATACGAAAAGAAGAGTACAGCAATATCGAATCAAAAAATTACCCGTACATCTATTTAAAGAAGCAAAACAGAAAGGATTTTCTGATATTCAAATAGCGATACTGACCCAATCAGATGAACTAACAGTTAGGGAACAAAGGAAGAAGCTTGGCATTGTTCCCCATGTGAAGCAGATAGACACTTTAGCGGCAGAATATCCCGCCAAAACTAATTATTTATATTTGACTTATAATGGCGAAGAGGATGATTTAAGCTTTAAAGAAAAGAATCAGGTTATTGTTTTGGGAGGAGGTGCCTATCGGGTAGGCTCATCAGTTGAATTTGACTGGTGTTGTGTTAATTCAGTTAAAACCTTAAAAGAATTGAATTACAACACGATAATGATAAACTATAACCCGGAAACAGTAAGTACTGATTATGATATTTGTGATAAGTTATATTTTGATGAATTGACTTTTGAAAAGGTTTGGGATATCTACGAAAAGGAAAATCCTTTAGGAATCATCATATCCATGGGGGGACAGATACCCAATAATCTGGCATTAAAATTTCATAGAGTAGGGGTCAAAATACTGGGGACTCATCCTGCGAATATAGATAATGCGGAAGATCGGCATAAATTTTCTCAGTTGCTGGATAGGCTGGATATCGATCAGCCGATATGGGAAGAGCTGACCAGTTTGGAGGAAGCGGAAAAATTTGCCAATCGGGTTGGTTATCCGGTGATGATCAGATCAAGTTATATTTTAAGTGGTGCGGCAATGAGTATTGCTTTAAATAAAAGGGAATTAAAAAAATTTTTAAAAAAAGCTTCTAATATTAGCACAGAACATCCGGTGGTGGTCAGTAAATTTATTACGAAAGCCAAAGAAATAGAAATTGATGCAGTAGCTAATAAAGGAAAAATGTGTTGCTTCGCCATTTCCGAGCACATTGAAAATGCAGGAGTTCATTCGGGAGATGCCACAATCGTACTCCCTCCCCAGAGGACCTATCTGGAAACTATGAGAAAAATAAAGATTATTACCAAAAAAATCGCCGAATCATTAAATATCAGCGGTCCTTTTAATATGCAGTTTATTGCAAAAGATAATGAAATTAAAGTCATTGAATGTAATTTAAGGGCTTCCAGAAGTTTCCCCTTTGTTTCGAAAGTATTAAAAATGAATTTCATTGACCTGGCTACAAGAATTATTATGGAAAAAGATATACCCAAAATAAATATTTCATCTTTTGATTTGGATTATGTGGGAGTGAAGGCTCCTCAATTTTCATTTTCTAGGTTAAAAGGTTCGGATCCGGTTTTAGGAGTAGATATGGTTTCTACCGGAGAAGTGGCTTGTTTGGGGGATGACTTTAATGAAGCATTTTTAAAAAGCCTAATTTCGGTAGGCTTTAAAATACCGGAAAAAACCATTTTACTGTCTACGGGTCCATTGGAAAGCAAGGTAGAGTTTTTAGAAAGCACAAGAATTTTAAAAGAAATGGGTTTTAAATTTTATGCGACCGGAGGAACGGCTGCTTTTATGAAAGCTAACGGCATTGAAGTGAAAGTTCTTTGCTGGCCTTTAGAAAATAAAAACCCAAATGTTTTGAATTATATTGTAAATAAAAAAATTGATTTAATTATAAATATTCCCAAAAATGCTCAGGTAGAAGAGCTTGATAACGATTATATTATTCGAAGAAAAGCCATAGATTTTAATATCCCCTTAATTACCAATATAAAGTTTGCCAAAAGATTTGTAGAGGCAATAAAAGATATTAAATTACAAAACTTAAAGGCAAAAGGATGGGATGAATATAAAATATAAAAAAATTATAAAAAAATTTGACAAAAGTGAAATTTTAATATATTATAATTTTCAATATTAAAAAAGAATATTTCAACGAGGAAAGTAAGCCATTTTTTTAAAT
>JAUVLC010000100.1 GCA_030595925.1 Clostridia bacterium
CCCCAAGTATTTTTTTAATAACTGATGTAAACGAATCTCATCCATAGCTTGTATCTGCTCATACTCTAATTTTGCCTGTTCTGCGGCTCTTACATATCTAATTACCGTAGGATGTGATACCGAACAACTGCGTGCTATTTCTCTTTTTGTTAATCCACATTTCAATCTTAACCTCAATATTTCCCGTATCTTACGCATTGTAATCTCCTGTCCTTGCTTCTTTTTAGCCATATTTACCCCTTTCTATGTTTAATTTTTATAAACAAAAAAAGTATTTTAGTAAAATATGGCATTAAAAGCTATTTTATTTTCGTTACTTTATTCTGATTTTATGCTGGTAGAAGTTACCGGATTAAGTGGTAGAAGTTTTCCGGAATAGGTGGTAGAAGTTTTCCGGATTAAGTGGTAGAAGTACTCCGGAATATATCCAAACATTTTCTGATACCATATCACCTCCTTGGTTAGTTTGATTCAGCTATCATAACTATACCAAGTTTTTGTTGGTAATCGATGCTTTTTTATTTTACCTTTTAATATTTACTTGCTTTTTTCTCCATTCCCTTTTATTTACAATCTATTTCACTCTCTTTCTATACTATTATTCCACAATAAATACGAATGAACCGAAAAAATTGCTAAAATAGGGTCTGCTGAAAAACTCAGCGGCCCCTGATTTCACAGATTAAGAACCAGATTACACAGATTAAACCCAGACGACAAAATCGGTGTAATCTTTCCAATATCTGTGTAATCAAGACTTACTGAAAAAATTATATGCAACCAAAAGTGCAAGGTTTTTGGGTGATTTTGTGCAAATTTCGTGCACTTTTGATCACATTTTTGCGGCTGTTTACATGTCTATCTCATCGACATTTTGCATTTATTTGCATTTTTCAGTAAGCCCTAAAATAATAGATAATGCAAGTAAAAATTCTGTTTCATTAAGTCTTCCTTGATTGCTTTATGATTTATTATTGCAATGACTATTCTTCATAATCGATAGGTTCGATATGTATTCGTTGGCGGGGAAGATTTTCTTCTACTTTTTTACGAATGTAGTTTTTAATTAATTTCCTGAATGGAGGAGTAAGCAGAGCAAAGCCCAGACAATCAGTAAGTAAGCCGGGAGTAATCAATAATACCCCGGCAATAAAAATCAAAAGCCCATCAAAAAGTGTACCTGCCGGTAAATCACCGTGAGCAATTTCTTTTTTAATCTGAATAACTACTTTTAAACCTTGATATTTAGCTAAAGATGCCCCGATTATACCGGTAATAACAACAATTAAAATAGTGTTAAGCGTGCCGATATACTGTCCGATTCTGATTAAAATAACCAGTTCCACCAGGGGAATAACCGTAAAAAGAAAGAGTAGATATATAAACATAGTTTTTTATCCTTAACAATTAGAATAGAAAGCTTTCGTCCGGATTATATCACAGGTAACAAGGGAAATCAAATAAAAAGATTTTTTTCTTGACACATATTGACTTGTTTATTATAATTAAGACTATTCTAACTTAGAATAGATAAACAAGTTGTGACCTCGGTAGTGTCAAAAATAAAATGAAAAAAGATGAAAAATAATTTCCCCCTTTGAAAAAGGGGGTTAGGGGGATTTATTTAGTATTTAGGGGTGTTAAAATACAGCGTGAGTCTAAAACACAATGCTCATTGAGAACGCAGGCTAAAGCCTGCGGCTACCAAAAAATAAAATACTTTTGACATCAGGGTAACCTCTGTGGGGAAGAGATTATGTTAAGAAACAGACTGGTTGTGTTGGGGTTTTTAGCTGAGGGGCCTATGCATGGCTATCAAATTGACCGGCAAATAAAGCAGCGTTCGATGGGTATGATTGATCATTTATCTACCGCTTCCATTTATAATGTTCTCAATAGACTGGCAAAAAAAGGTTGTATTACTGTAAAAAAAGAAAAAATAGGCAAAATGCCGGAACGTAATGCTTACCGGATTACGGCAAAAGGAAGGAAGGAATTAACTGTTTTAATTAAAGATGGTTTATCAAAACAGAGAAAACATGCTAATGTTGCTTTTATCTTGTCAGTAGTTTTTATTACCAATATTTCTCCCAGGGAAGCATTGCTATCTTTGGAAAAAAGAAAGGTACAAATAGATTTTATGCTAAGCAAAGTTAAAGAAAAACAGCAAATTTTTAAAGATTCCGGGGCATTTAACAGGTTATATGTCATTGATGTTTCCTTAAAGCATCTGAAAATAGAATTAGAAGGGACTAAATCTTTAATTAAGAAAATCAAAGCGATTAAAAAATGGTAATAGTGTCAAACATTTTTGACATCCGGGATTTTACCCGGAAGGGAAAAAGTTAGCTGTAGCAGCAGTCCCTTGGCCTGAAAAAAGCTGTATTATGTCCAAAAGCACGCCAAGGGCGTGCGGCTACGAGGGGGTAACGTTTGTGACATCTGAGATTTTGGCTAAAAGAAAAAACATACGTTTAAAAAATTATGATTATAAAAAAAATGGATACTATTTTGTAACCATTTGTACTAAGAATAAAATGGCTCTTTTTTCTTATCGCATTTCACAAAAGTTTGATTCAATAGTTGTAGCGGCAGGCCCTTGGCCTGCAATAAACAAAAGAAATACAGATATTGTAGAAGAGAAACTATTACTTACAGAAAAGAAATTTTCAGTGGAAGTTGATTTTTACTGTATTATGTCCAATCATATTCATATAATATTTAATTTACAGACACGCCAAGGGCGTGCGGCTACACGGTTAGCCTGGATTGTAAATGCTTTTAAAGGTTGGTGCACAAGAAATTTTGGTAAACAAATATTTCAACCAAATTATTATGAACATGTAATTCGAAACGAAAGAGCTTTATTGAAAATTCGAGAGTATATTTACCCTATGAAATAATTTTATGTATTATATTTACGTTTTAGAAAGTGGAAAAGATAAAAAAAAGTATGTTGGCTATACAAGTAATTTAAAATTAAGATTTGAGCAACATTGTAAAGGGTTGGTAGAATCAACAAGAAAGAGACGGCCATTAAAAATAATTTATTACGAAGCATGTTTAAGTCAACAGGATGCGATAAAAAGAGAAAAATATTTAAAAACACATTATGGAAAAATGTTCTTAAAAAAAAGGCTCAAATCTTATTTCATAGGGTGAAGAATAATCTGTTGATTGAAGATATAAATTTCAAACAATTTTATTTAGACGGGTTGGATTAATCTAACCTCTACAAAAAACCAAATTTTACATTATTAAAATAATAAACAGGAGAGTGATTATGAAATTACAGTACTTATTTATCTGTTTCTTTTCGATGTGTTTTTTAACGTCAGTACTTAAAGCTGAGGATATGAGTATTCTTACGCTAAAAGATTGTATTGAATTGGGTATGAAAGATAATTTTCAGATAAAGAAATTCAATTATGACCTTTTTTCTGCCAGGGAAGCAACCAAACAGGTTAAATCACAATATGAACCGCAAATAAACTGTCGGTTAGGGAGAACAGAGGTTAAAAACCAGGGGATGGAAGCAATGAATGTTGAGAAAACAGAAAAAGATATGTTAAGCATAGGGCTGAATAAAAAGTTTTATTCTTCCGGTGGTTTGTTGAGCCTTACCTTGGATAATGAAAAGAGTGCTCATAATTATACCTCCGGTAATTTTTCCGGATTAGCTAATCCGGCCTATGAGTCTGATATGACTCTGGCTTATTCTCAACCCCTGGTAAGCAATTTTGCCGGCAATAACGATAGAAAATATATCCAAATATCAAAATTTGGTGAGGGTATTGCTGAATTGTCTCTAAGATCGCAAAAAAATCTTTTGTTAAATAAAATAGAAAACGCATATTTTGACCTTAATTTTGCCGGGAAAAACCTTAAAATACAAAAAGTATTTTTAGAACGCAGTAAAAAGTTGCTTTCCATTAATAAGAAAAAATTGGAAGATGGGTTGCTGGAAAAAGTAGATATAATTGCTACCGAAGCGTCGGTAACTCTACGGGAGGCTGCAATTTTACTGGCTAAGGATTCTGTGCAAAATGCAAAGGATAAACTAAAAAATATAATTGGATTACCACAGGAAAATGATTATTTCTTTGCCATTGAAAATTTTACTGCTTTTAAACATCAGGAGTTGAGAGAGAAAGAAGTTATTAAAACGGCGTTATTGGAAAGACCTGATTTGAAAATAATTAAAAATAATATAAAAATGAATTTACTTACTACTAAAATAAAGAAAAATGAGAAATTGCCGTTATTAGCTCTGGATGGTCAGTATGGAGTAAGTGGTTACGGAGAGGATTGGAGTGATGATTATGATTCGTTGGAGTCGTCTTGGTATGTAGGCTTAAATTTAGTCTTTTTCCCATTTAATAAACAAAGCAACAGTTTGATAAATCAAAGTGAGTATGCTTATAAAAAAAATATTACCGAATTGAGTGAGCAAAAATTTGCGATTATAACTGATTGCAGAAGTATTTGCCGAAGGATAAATACTCAGGCGTTATATGTCCAGGCCGTATATAAATCATTAAAATTACAGAAAAAGAAATTAAAATTAGAGGGAATAAAATTCAACCAGGGGCGTTCTTCCATTCAATGGATATTGAACTTTCAGGATGATTTAAATCGTTCTGAAATTGAATATTATCAGGCATTGACTGATTATTATAAAGCAAAAGCCGATTTAAAAGTAATTACAGGAGTAAATAAATGAGTTTAGCTTCTTTTTCCATTAAACAAAAGGTGTTGGTTAACTTGCTTACCCTTATAGCTATTATTGTGGGAACTATATGCACTTTTCGGATGCAACGGGAAGATTTTCCGGAAGTTAAGATTGATTATGTTTTTGTTTTAACTGTATATCCGGGGGCCTCTTCACTGGAAGTAGAAAAACTAATTACTATTCCCATAGAAGATGCCTTAAAAGATATTGACGGGATAGATACTTTTAGTTCCGGTTCTCAGGAAGGAGTATCCTCTATCTTTATAGAATTAGAACCGGATTTATCCAATAGGGACAGGGTTATTACTGAAATAGCCAGAGAGGCAGATAAGGTTGTTCTTCCTGATGATGCGGAAGAACCCGATGTTGAAGAATTGGTGCTGGAGCATCCATTGATAGAGGTATCTTTTACCGGAGAGAATGTTTCTGAAGACGAGTTGCGAGGGTATGCCAAAAATTTTGAGGATATAATAAAAAATATAAAAGGGATAGGTTCTGTTGATAGGGTGGGTTGGCGGGATAAGGAGATATCCATAGAGGTTGATCCGGCAAATCTTGAAAAATATTATATTTCTTTAGCCCAGGTGATACGTAGTATCAGAAACCAGAATGTTAATCTCCCCGGTGGAAAACTTACTGCAGGAACAAAAGAATTAATTCTTCGTACGGTAGGAGAAATAGAGGAGGCGGATGAATTCGGAGATATAATTATTCGTACAAATACCGATGGTAAATATTTGAGGGTAAAGGATGTAGCCAGGATAAGGGAAACATTTGAAGAACAGGAGACACTATACAAAACTAATGGAAAAATATCTATAAACCTGATTCCTAAAAGAAAAAAAAGCGGGGATACAATAAAATTAGTAGATGAAATAAGAAAAGAAGCCGAAGAATACCGTAAAATTTTACCAAAAAATGTATCCATAGATTTTGTAAATGATATTGCTTTTTATGTAAAACGGCGTTTAAATGTGCTTACTTCCAATGGAATGATTGGATTAATATTATTAGTACTTACCTTGCTTTTATTTCTCAATGTACGTGTTGCCCTGGTTACGGCAATGGGCATTCCTTTTGCTTTTTTAACTGCTATTATTTTTATGTCTTTTTTTGGTGTGACCTTAAATTTACTTACTATGTTTGGCCTTATTTTGGTTTTGGGAATGATTGTCGACGATGCTATTGTTGTTTCGGAGAATGTGTATCGTTATATGGAAGGTGGAATGCCTCCGAAAGAGGCGGCGATAAGGGGATCTGTTGAGGTTGCTGCTCCGGTAACCACTACCATTCTTACTACTACGGCTGCCTTTTTACCTCTAATGTTTATTTCCGGTATAATGGGTAAGTTTTTGCGTGTTTTTCCGATGGGGGTTATTTTCTGTCTTGCTGCTTCACTTTTTGAAGCATTGATAATTTTACCCTCCCATTTAGCCGAATGGGTAAAGCCGTTAAAAAGTAAAGAAGAATTAGGAGTAGCTAATGGATATTTGGGAGAAAAAAAACATAGATCATGGTTAGTAAAGGTACTATTTTTTCCTATTACTGTTTTACTGGCTTTGAAACATTATTTATTTTCCCATGAAAGAAAGGGCAGTGAATCAGGATGGTTCCAAAAAATACTTACTGCCTATACAAAAATACTTCATTTTAGTGTGAACAGTCGTTATAAAATGTGCTTGGGTGCGTTAATTATACTTGTTGGAGCGGTAATTTTTTCGTTCAAAGTAATGCCCTTTAAACTTTTTCCCGGTGTTATTGAAATTTTTTATGTAAGAATAGAAACGCCTGAAGGGACTTCCCTGCAAGAAACTAATAGAGCAATTTCTAAGATAGAACAGTTTATTTTGCAGTTACCCAAAGAAGAACTGGAAAATGTTACAACCACAGTCGGTTTTGTCGGAGAGATAGGAGGCGGTCCGTTTGATAAAAATGGAAGTAAATATGCTCAGTGTGTAGTATATTTAACCCCACAGCAGAATAGAACACGGGATGCAGATAGTATTATCACTGCTTTAAGAAAAGAAGTAGAGGAGAAAAAAATACCTGATTTAGTTAATTTAACCTTTGAAAAATTAAGAGAAGGCCCTCCGGTAGGTAAACCGGTATCTATTCAAATACGCGGTGATGATTATCCTGTTCTTACGGAAATATCGGGGAAAATGAAATCATTCATGGAAACAATAGACGGGGTAGAAGATATTAAAGATGATTATGAATTGGATAAAGAAGAAATACAAATATATATTGACAAAAAAGAATCAGCAAGATTAGGATTAAGTGTCCTTCAGATTGCAGGGACAATCAGGTTTGCTTTTGAAGGCGGGGTGGCTACCACGATGAGAAAAGATGATGAAGATATTGAGGTAATTGTCAGACTTCCTCAGGAATATAAAAATAATATAAAAACATTGGAAAATTTAAGTATACCCAATAAGGAAGACAGATTGATTAAATTAAATAAAGTTGCTTATTTTAAAAAGCATCAGGGAATACGAAAATTAAACCATGAAGATGGAAGACGGACGGTAACCGTTACTGCTAATGTAGATGAAAATAAAACAACTGCCATTGCTTCTAATAAAAAAATAATTAATAAATTTAATAATATTCCACAGGAATATCCGGGATATAATCTAAAAACCGGTGGTGAATGGGAGGACACTACAGAATCAATCCAATCAATGTTTCGGGCATTTGGGATTGCCTTTATGCTTATTTATCTGATTTTAGCCGTTCAATTCCGTTCCTATATCCAGCCGTTGATAATAATGTTATCGGTTCCCTTTGGAATAGTTGGAGTGATTGCAGCTCTTTTTCTGCATGGTCAGCCGGTGAGTATTATGGCTATGTTTGGTGTTATTGGTTTAACCGGAGTAGTGGTTAATGACTCATTAATTCTGGTAGATTTTATCAATAAACTTAAAGAAAAAGGAACAGAAATGAAGACGGCAGTATTAGAAGCCGGACGAACCAGATTAAGACCGATTTTACTTACCTCAATAACTACTATTGTTGCTCTCCTACCTCTTATTTATGGGATAGGAGGGGAAGAACCGTTTTTAGTGCCGGCAGCAATTGCTATGGCTTATGGTTTGTTAGCAGCTACCTTTTTAACCTTAATAATAGTGCCCTGTGTGTATCTAATCACTGAAGATGTTACCCATTTATTAACCGGCAGGAATAAAAACAACTAAAAAAGTTTTTTTCTATGCAGACTGTCTTGCAACCTTGTTTTTGGTAGCCGCAGGCTTTAGCCTGCGTATGTATCTAATCCCTGAAAATGTCACTGGTTTAATAACTGGCAGGAATAAAAATAACTAAAAAGAGCATTTTTTTTATATGAACGCATCTTTGAGTAGTTGAGATTGTCTTTCGTAAGCATGGCGGGGATCTTTGGGTTTACTCAGCAGAGAAATTTCCTGACAGATAAGACGGGCAATATTCATTATATGTCGTTGGCTGTGTTTTAATTCTCTGATATAAAGCGGGTGGTCACGATTTATATAAACTATCTCTCCTTCGATAAATGATTCAGGTCCCTCCGGACCAAAGTGGTCTAACACAAGAGCAAGATTCATCTGACCGATTTTCATTTTTTTTATAAGAGCACTTGATGATAGTTGTTTTAAATGAGGCCGCTTAGTACGTTTTTTTCTGGATTTCTTTTTTTGTTCTGATTTGATATCTTTTCCGTTTTCGGGTGGTTTTGATGAGATGTTTCCAATAGTTGCTGTTTCATTGCCTGAAGATTCAGGTTGTCCGACAGGTAAGAGTCCCGGAGGGCACCATTCTTTATTTTTCATTAGAGCGGCTTCTATTTTTCTGGTAACTTCTTTTAAAGTACGCTTTATACGGAAATTTTCTTTTTCATCGGATTGCCTGTTTAATTCTTCTTTTACCTGAGTAACAATTTTTTGCATAACTTTACTAAATATTTCAAATTCCCGGGTATCTTTTACAAAATCATTTCTGTCACTGGTAAGAATCAAAAAATCAGCATTAACCTCACCGGTTATTCGAGGGAGTAGATTGGATTCAATTCCGAAAGAAAATCTTTTTACAGAAACCTGTTTAACCC
>JAUVLC010000150.1 GCA_030595925.1 Clostridia bacterium
TGGTGGCTAAGGATAAAGAATTAACATCAGGAAATCTGCTTACCGAATTAAAAGAAATTGTTATTAAGAGGGAAGGGCTTATTAAGAAGAAATTCGGTAAGCTTGTTGAAGGAAGCAGGGTTTTAGATATAAAAGAACCCATAAAAATGGAAGATTTTTTTAAAGAAATTTCGGTGTTTTTACATAAAGAATTGAATTTGAGTGATAAAACGATATTTGAGAAATTTATGGATAGGGAAAGAGAATCAAGCACTGTAATAGCAAAGGGGTTGGCTATCCCTCATATTTTCGTTAGAGGAAAAAATGAGGATAAATTGATTCTGGTTCGGGCAAGAACAGGGATTATTTTTCCCCATGATCAATTAGTGCATATTGCCTTTGTGCTTGTGGGTACTGTTGGTGAGCGTGTTTTACATTTGAAAATTTTAGCTGCTATTGCCCAGGTCACCCAGACTTCTAACTTTAAAGATAAATGGTTTGGGGCAAAAAACGAGGAAGAGTTAAAGCATGTTATTCTTTTAGCAGAAAAAAAGTAAATTGATATTAACAATAGTAACAATTAATATTTCAAAATGACTGTTATCTTAACATCTTGACAATGTCCCTTAGGGGTGTTGTCCTCTGTTTCGGATAATAAGTCCGTTTAGAAAACGTCTTAAAATTTGGTCGCCGCATTCTTTATAATTTTTGTGGTCCTCTTTTCTAAAAAGAGCAGACAGTTCGGATTTTGAAATTTCAAAATCAGCAAGTTTTAAAATTTCAATTATATCAGTATCTTTAAGACTCAATGCGATTCTAAGTTTTTTTAATATATCATTATTAGTCATTATTCTATTCCATTAGAATGTATCGTAATGTCAAAAATGTTTTATTTTTTGGTAGTCGCAGGCTTTAGCCTGCGTTCTCGATGGAAAAATCAGAATTATGTGTTGTATAACTTGATACTATTTCTTACCTTTAAAATCTTCCAAAATTACATATAAGGAAGGAATCATAAAAAGGGTAATAATAGTGGCAAACATTAATCCCCAGCTAAACGCTAAAGACATAGGCGAGAGCATTTTTTCATATCCTCCCCATCCGTAAGCCATAGGAATTAAACCGGCCAGGGTAGTCAGGGTAGTTAAAAGAATAGGCCGGAGGCGGGATTTAGCGTTAAGCGAAATAAATTCATAAAACTCCGACTTGTTTCTTGCCTTTGCGACTCTATTTTTTAATGCCTTGTTTAATGTGTCCACCATAACAATGGAATCGTTTACTACTATTCCGGAAAGACTTACCAGGGCTAATAAAACAAACATAGAAATATTTTGTCCGTGAAGAAACAAAGCAGTAATAATCCCGATTACCTCGAAGGGAATAATAGACATAATCAGCAGGGGTTGGGTTAACGAGTCAAGCATAACGGCGATAGTACAAAAAATTAGAAGAAGCGATAAAAGGATAGCAATTTTTATTCCACCCATAATTTCTTTAGTATCCTGTACTTCACCGCCTATTATTATTTCCAGATTATCCGGTTTATCCCACTGAGCCAGAAGATTAGTTTTTATGTAGTCTGCTGATTCTAAAGCAGTTATTTTTTTAGGGTTTACTTCGGCAGTAATAGTAGTGCTACGGAGGCCGTTACGGTGGTAGACTGCTAAATCTGCTTTTCTGGTGGTATAGCTAATAAAACTTTTTAAGTTTATTAATGCCCCTTCTTTATTTTTTATGCCCAGAGAATTAATGACTTTTTCATTTTTGCGGCTTTGCTTATTTAGAATTAAGCGATATTCAATTTCTTCTTCAACGGTTCTTATCGAAGTAACGGTAATTCCATCAAAAGCAATCTTAAGGGTTTGAGCTACATCAGCAGTAGATATACCTAAGGAAGCCATTTTGCGATGGTTTAGATTAACCACTAATTCGTCCTTGCCGTCTTTATGGTCACTATCAATATCGGAAACTCCCATTTTTTTCATTTCTGTGAGGAAAGAGATGATTTTTTCTTCTGCGTCGGTACGGATGTCATTATTGTTAGAAATAACATGAATCGTTATCGGTTTTTTGTTTATTGGGCCTATTTTCTTTTTGTCGAAAATTATTTTAGTTTCCGGGGGCGATTTTATTTTTTTTCTTAATTCTTTAATAATCATCCCGGCAGTTCTATCCCTTTTTGTATCAGAGGTGAGAAAAACGGAAATAATTGCCCAGTTTTCATGGTCTCCGAAATTTTTTGTTTTAGAAGTTGAATGATGTCCGATACGGGAAGTATAGGCCAGTAATTCTTTTTCCGGCAAAGAAGCGATTACTTTTTCTATTTGGATAACTGTTTCTTCTGTTTCAATTATACTTTGGTTTTTAGTTCCTTCTACTTTAATGTAGAAGGTATCAATCCCTGATTGTGGAAACATTTGAAATTTTAAGTAAGATTTGGCTAATACCATCATAGATACTAAAATAAGCATAAAAAAAACAAGGAAAAAATACCTGGCTTTTATAAATTTATGTAACAATTTCTGGTAAAAAGTTTCTATATTGATTAACCATAAAGGTTTAGGTTTGACTTTACTTTTTCCGTGGCTTAAATGGTTGGGTAAAATAAGAAAACATTCAAACAAAGAAATTAAAATGATAATGATAACAATGGCTGGAATAGCCCAAACGAATTTTCCCGGACGCCCTCCTAAAAAAAACAGCGGGATATAAGCGCAAATGGTAGTAATAGAAGCGGCAGTAATCGGACCGGCCATTTCTTTTAAAGCCATTAAAGATGCTTTTTTGGGTTCCATCCCTGTTTCCTGATAAGTGGCTATTTTTTCGGAGATTACAATAGCGTCATCGACGATTATTCCCAGTACGATAATCAATCCAGCCAGAGCCATGGCACTGATGGTTATATTAAAAAAAGGAAAGAAAGAGAAGGCGGCAATAAAACAAAAAGGAATACCGAAAGATGTCCAAAAAGCAGCTTTAGGATTAAGAAAAACAAACAAAAGAATTAATACCAGTACAAAGCCAATGAGGCCGTTGGAAGTTAATAAACGAAGACGGGTTCTGGTTGTTTTCGACTGGTCATTAATAAAAGCAACGGTTAAGTTGTTAAAAGTATCTTTTTTTATAAGGGCTTTGATACGGCTGATAGTTCTAATAATGTCTGCATTTGGTTTTTTTCTTACTACAAGTGACATACCGTATTGCCCGTTATTTCTAATAATAAGATGGTTGTCTTTTTCTGTCATTTTTACCTGGGAAATTTCTTTTAACTTGATATTTTTAAAATCAAAATTACTACGCAAAATAACATCTTCTACATCCAGGGGATTTTTAAATTTATTCAGGATAACAATATTTTTTAAGCCCTGGTATGATTCCATTGTTCCGGAGGTAGACCGGAGATTTCTTTTTTGGATAGAACTTACAATTTCCGGTAAGGAAACAAATGCTTTTTTCATTTTCCCGGGGTCTACCTCTATGTGTATTTCTTTATCGAAATATCCGATTTTATCTACACCGGCTACTCCTTTTACTTTTTCTATTTTCTTTTCTAATTTTATTGCTATTTCGCGTAAATATTCTTTGTTTTTATGCGATAGAGCTATTTCAATAACGGGTATATCACTGGTTTTTATTTCGGTGACAAGAGGTTTGTTTTCTATTTCCTCGGGTAAATCATCAATGCTGTCAATTTCTTTTTGGACATCATCTTTAATTTCTTCTATGCGTCTTTTACCAAGAGATTCATCAATTTGTACCATAATAGAAGAACTGTTTTCTATAGAAACCGAAGTTATTTCCACCAGGCCATCGATTTCTTGTAATTGTTCTTCAATTTTAAAGGTGACATTTAATTCCACATCTTCCGGTGAAGCCCCGGGATATCTGGTAACGATGGATAGTTGGTTGAGATCAATAGCGGGCATTCCTTCTCTGGGGGTATGCCTTAGCGCAATAAATCCGGCGGTGATAAATAAAACCACCATAATATTAACTAATAATTTTCGGTTAATAAAAAAAGCGAACATTTTATTATTCCTCTGCTTTTGATAAAATTTTAAATACTTTTATCAAAATGTTTCAATCGGCTATGTCGGTATTTTATAACTTGAGTTAAATTAAGTCAAGGATTTGTTTATTACCAATTTTGAAGTATCACGATTGGTAAATAAAAATTTAAGATATTAGGAAAATGCTTGTATTTCCAAGAAAGTTGTTATATAATTTTTAAGGAGTTAAGGAAACAAAAAGGAGCAGAAGGGATGCCTTTTTATTACAAATTAAAAAGAAGATTCAAACCAAAAGAAAGAAGTAGAGTAGCGGGTAAGATAATTGATTTAAGAGCACAGCTAAAAAAAGAAATTCCCCGCAAATTAGTTGATGATACCCTGTTATTGGCCACCTGGAATATACGTGATTTTGACTCTAACAAATTTAAGCACGGTCCCAGAACTAATGAAGCTTATTATTATATTGCAGAAATTATTTCAGCATTTGATGTCGTAGCTTTGCAGGAAATCAATAAAGATTTAAAAGCGTTTAGTAAGGTTATGGATATTTTAGGAAAAAATTGGGATTTTATTTCTACGGATGTAACAGAGGGGACATCAGGCAATGTGCGCCAAGCAAAGCGTAGGTATTCTTACTGGTGAGGACAAGGTAAGTCAAGTCCAGATTGGGTAAAGGTTAGCCGCCAGCCCAACACTGAATTTCACGTTTAGTAAGGTAACGAACTAAACGAAGCTGAAAGGAA
>JAUVLC010000034.1 GCA_030595925.1 Clostridia bacterium
TTCCTTATTATTCTTTCCTTATTATTCTTTCCTTATTATTCTTTCCTTATTATTCTTTCCTTATTATTCTTTCCTTATTATTCTTTCCTTATTATTAATTTTTCGAATTTAAAAGAACTTTTTTTAAATTCTGTGATGTCTTTCTTATTTCTTCTAAACTATGACCTTTACAAATAGTACTGCTTATCGCAACCCTTCTTCCTCCGACTTCTATAACTTGCTTAATATTACCTAAATCTATTCCCCCCAGGCAAAAAAATGGTATTTTTATTTCTTTTTCTATTTCAGTAATTAAATCTAATCCTACCGGCATCAAATCCGGCTTTGTGACTGTTTTAAAAATCGGCCCAACACCTATATAATCCGCACCTTTTTCCTGCGCAGCCTGTGCTTCTTCAAGGCTATGGGTAGAAATACCTATTATCTTATCGCCCATAAATTTGCGCACATAGGCTATCTCTAAGTCATCCTGCCCCAGATGAACACCATCGGCCTGAGAAGCCAGAGCAACATCCGGCCGATCATTAACGATAAAAATTATTTTATGTTTAAAGGTAATTTCCCTTAACGAGCAAGCTAACCGCATTAACTCTTTCCCACTCAATTCCTTAGCCCGAAGCTGAACAATTTCCACCCCGCCAATAATCGCTTCTTCGACCATTTTCTCATAGTTTATTCCCGGGAAAGGAAAACAAGTAACCAGGTAAAGCTCTTTATCTGCTAACACTTTTTCTTTTTCGACTCTTTTCTAAAAATAAAATTATTACTTTTTTTTCCAACTCATAAACATCAAACCGCATTCTTTTGAATTTATATCCTGCACCGGAAGAAATCAATTTGGAAAATTCTTCTAATACCCTCAGTGCTTCTTCCGCTCTTTTAAAATTAGCAATTAACAATTCCTTTAGATTTTTTCTGTCTTTTTCCCTGATTTTAACCGCTATATCCCGACTTATTTTGCGGGCATAAATCAAATCCGGATAAATATTTTTAGACACTTTATCCAGTTTAAACCTTGTTTTTTTTATCCTTTCATAAATATCTTTATTCCGGAACACAAATCTAACTATTTCTTCTACTACACGCAACCCTTCTTTGGCGCGATTTAAATTGACATCAATTATACAATATAAATCTTCATTTTTTTGCTTTGTGGTAAATTTCCGTGGCAAATTACTTTTTTCCTATCTTTATCCATATTTTTTTAAAATTGTTTCTATTAATTTTGTGCTTGACCATCCCTCAAACAACGGGACAGTAAGCACCTTCCCTTTATAAGATTCCACAAAATCCCTTCCTACTATTTCATTTAAAGAATAATCCCCCCCTTTTATTAATACATCCGGCTTTAATTCTCTTATTACTTTTCCGGGAGTATCTTCACTAAAAATAGTTACCCAATCCACACATTCAAGAGCGGCAAGCATCTCCGCTCTTTCCCACTCATCAACTAAAGGCCGTTTCGCTCCTTTCAGCCTTTTTATTGAATCATTGCTATTCACAGCGACAACTAAAAAGTCTCCTTTTGTTTTTACCTTCTCCAAATAATACAAATGCCCCGGATGAAAAACATCAAAACACCCATTAGTAAAAACAACTTTTTTATCTTCTCTTTTTAAGCCCTGCACTATTTTCTTTAATTCAGTCAAAGATTTTATTTTTTTTGCTGTCATCGACTCTAAACCCAAGAATAAAATTTAAATTATAATTTCTTTATTGATAAATTTGTTCGTTTTTTAATAATCAACAAATGCTTTTTCATTCCCTCTGTCTGAACTAAAAAATCAGCGGGATAAACTAAAACATTATGTCCTCCACTAATTCACAAATAATATGCCCTACCATTATATGAGATTCCTGAATGCGAGGCACATCCGAGGAAGGAACGGTAAAACAAAAATCAGCTAATTTAAATAATTTCCCTCCTTTACTGCCGGTAAAAGCAATAGTTATTGCCCCCTTTTTTTTAGCACACTTTATCCCCTTTAATACATTAGGGGAATTCCCGCTTGTGCTAATACCAACAACTACATCTCCTGCTTTAACCAATGCTTCAATCTGACGGGAAAAAACACATTCAAACCCCATATCATTTCCAATGGCAGTTAAAAGGGAAGTATTCGTAGTAAGAGCAATGGCCGGCAAGGAAATCCGGTCTTTCCTAAATCGACAAACAAATTCCGCTACCAGATGCTGGGCATCTGCTGCACTGCCACCATTACCAAAAAAAACTATCTTTTTTCTCCGACGAAAAGCCTTTACTACAACCTGTACAATTCCTTCTATCAAACCTATCTGATCTTTAATAATACAATTATTTATTTCTATTGATGTTTGTAAACTCTGTTTTATTTTATCTTTCGTTTTAAGTTTTTTCATCTTTCCGGCCAAATTCTTCGTTGGATAAAATTAGTATAAACCTCTCCTTTCCTAAAAAAAGCATTATCCATAACTTTTTGATGAAAGGGAATAGTAGTTTTTATTCCTTCTATTACAAATTCATTTAAAGCCCTTTGCATTCTGCAAATTGCCCCCTGACGGTTATTATTCAACACTAATAATTTTGCTAACATTGAATCGTAAAAAGGAGGAACTTGATATCCTGAATATATATGGGTATCAATTCTTATTCCCGGCCCTCCCGGAGAAATCAAATGGGTAATCGTCCCCGATGAAGGAACAAAATCCCGTTCAGGATCTTCAGCGTTAATACGACACTCTATCGCATGACCTTTAGACTGTATTTTATCCTGTTTAATATTTAATTTTTCCCCAAAAGCCAAACGGATTTGTTCTTTAACCAAATCAATACCGGTCACTAATTCACTTACTGAATGTTCTACCTGTATCCGAGTATTCATCTCGACAAAATAAAAATTATCTTTTTTATCCAAAAGAAACTCTACCGTACCTACTGTAACATACTTTACCAGCTTTGCTATTCGGCAAGCTGCCTGCCCCATTTTTTTGCGTAATTTTGCGTTAACAGCTACGGAAGGAGATTCTTCTATCAACTTTTGATGACGGCGTTGAACAGAACAATCCCTCTCAGGTAAATAGACTACTTCCCCTGTTTTATCCCCCATTATTTGAAATTCTATATGACGCGGTTCTTCAATATACTTTTCCATATATACTTCCCCGTTACCAAAAGCAGCCTGCGCCTCACTCTGAGCAGTCATAATCGCATTTCCCAAAGCACTTTCACTCTGAACAACACGCATTCCTTTACCTCCACCTCCCGCAGAGGCTTTAATGATTACCGGATATTTTATCTTAGAAGCTAATTCCTTTGCTTCCTCAATACCGGAAATAGTGCCTTCACTCCCCGGAATAACAGGAATTTTTCCCTTTCTTACTATTTTTTTCGCCTGAGCTTTATCCCCCATATTAAGAATTGCCTCTTTAGAAGGACCAATGAATTTAATCCCACAACTTTCACATACTTCTGCAAAATAAGTATTTTCGGCAAGAAACCCATACCCGGGATGTATTGCATCCGCACCGGAAATCTCCGCCGCACTAATAATATTTGGGATATTTAAGTAACTTTTTCCGGATGGTCCGGGACCGATACATACACTTTCATCACTAAATCGCACATGAAGAGCATCATTGTCTGCTTCAGAATGGACTGCTACCGTTTTTATTCCTAATTCTTTACATGCCCTGATAATTCTTACAGCTATTTCTCCCCGATTAGCAATTAATATTTTTTTAAACATTTTTACCCTCCTGCTGCTTTGTTTTACGGGGATCTATTAAAAATAAGCTCTGTCCGTACTCCACCGCATGGCCATCCTCAACTAAAATTTCAACTATTTTGCCCTGTATTTCCGAAGTAATTTCTTTTAAAATTTTCATTGCTTCAATAATATAAATTTTTTGTCCCACCCGAATATTATCCCCTTCTTTTACCAAAGTGGTTTTATCCGAAGAAATAATATGGAACGTTCCCACCATCAGTGATTTTATAGTGACATACTTATTTTTATCGTTTCTAAGAAAGGTTTTCGAGACCAACTCATCTCTATCCGAAATGTCTTCTTTGATTATTTGCTTTTTTTCTCCTGTCTTAGTTTTACCTTTAAGCTCTTTTTGATTAAGAGGAATATTTTGCCCTTCTCCCTTCTTAAAAGCAACTTTTATCCCGTCTTTTTCCCAAACAAGTTCATTAATATCCGTTTCATCCAGCAATTGAATAAAACTTTCCATTTGTTTTAAATCCATTTTCCCTCCCACTTTTTCTTAGCCGAAAATATTACACTCTTTGTAAGTACTCTCCGTTGCGGGTATCCACCCGCACAACATCATCAATATTAATAAACAAAGGAACCTGTATTACTAATTCCGTTTCTAACGTCGCCGGTTTGGTAGTAGAAGAAGCAGTATTTCCTTTTAACCCCGGTTCTGTATAAACAACCTTAAGCTCTACTGTAATAGGCAACTCTACCCCAATTATCTCCTTATTGTAAGACAATACAGAAACCTCCATATTTTCTATCAAAAAACTAACCTTATCCTTCAGCTGTTCTTTGGTAAGCACAAGTTGTTCGTAAGTTTCCATATCCATAAAATTATATTCATCCCGGGCCGCATACAAAAAAGTTTTCTTACTTGATTCCAATGTTGCATCTTCTACCTTTTCCCCTGCCCTAAAAGTCCTCTCCAAAATCTGTCCGGTTTTAATATTTTTTAATTTCACCCGAACTATTGCCCCTCCTTTGCCCGGTTTATGGTGTTGAAACCAGACAATATTAAAAAGCTGTTTATTCAATATAATATTCATTCCGTTCCTAAAATCCGCTGTAGTAATCATTCCTTCTCCTCCGTAAGTATTTTACACCCTGATTTGGTAACCAAAACCATGTCCTCAATACGCATCCCGCCTATACCGGGAACATAAATTCCCGGCTCCACGGTAAAAACCATTCCTTCTTCCAAAATTTCCTTACTTTTACTATTTAAATACGGCAATTCATGAACGTCTATACCCACACCATGCCCTAACCCATGAACAAAAAATTTACCGTACCCACCTTTTTTAATTACTTCTCTTGCCGTATTATCTAAAACACTGCATTTTACCCCCGGTCTTATTTTATCTAAAACCCTATTTCTTGCCTCACCTAATAAATTATATATACACTGATGAGATTTGTTGATTTTACCTAAAAAAATCATCCTTGTCAAGTCACTTTTATACCCGCAATATTCACACCCGAAATCAACCAGGACTATATCCCTTTGTTTGACCTTTCTTTTTCTTAACCGATAATGGGGAAAAACAGTATTTTCATTACCGGAAGCAACGATAGGCTCAAAAGCAATACCCCAATCCTTACCCTGTCCCATTATAAAGCGGATAATCTCATTATAAATTTCCCATTCCTCTTTACCACTTCTAACCCAACTTTTTATATGATGCCAGGTTTTTATTGCCATACAAGCACTTTTTCTAATCAATGTTATTTCTTTTTTATCTTTTTTCAAACGAAGCTTTTCGGGAAAATTGTTTTGTAAAACAACATTAATCCCTTTAAGTTCTTTTTTTAACTGCCGATATAAATTTATACTGATAGAATTTTCTACACCTAAAGATTTTATCCTGCTTCGACGGATATAATCCGTTATTTTATTCGGCTTATTCAGATTTACCACTGTCAAATTTTTTATCCGCCATTTAGCTTCGGCAAATAACAATCCCGGAACAAAAACCAATACCCGGGAAGAAGTCACTAAAAGAAAACCCGCATCTAACCTGACCCCGGTAAAATAAAAGAAATTAGAGGGGTTATTAATTAAAAATGCCTCTAATTTCTTTTTTCTCAGAAGTTTTTTTAAACATTCAATTCTTGTCTTCATTTTTTAACCATAAATACTGCCGCCCGAAGGGCTAATAAATAACTATTTACTCCAAAACCGCTTATCTGCCCTACTGCTGCCGGAGCAATTAATGATTTAGACCTAAATTCTTCCCGATTGTAAATATTGGATAAATGAACCTCAATAGTCGGAATTTTGACCCCCGACACAGCATCCCGAATAGCAACACTGGTATGGGTAAAAGCGGCAGGATTAATAATAATCACATCTACTTTTCCTTTAGAAGAGCCAATAGCATCAACAATTACCCCCTCATGATTGGATTGTAAAAATTCTACCTGACAATCTAATTCCCTGGCTAATTTGCTTATCCGCTGATTAATTTCATCTAAAGTAGTTGTTCCATAAAACTCAGATTCTCTGTCACCTAACAAATTTAAGTTAGGACCGTGAATTACCAATATTTTCCTCATTATATTATTCCCCCCCGTTTCTTAATGTTTTCAATAATTCTGCAAAATACAATATTCTGTCATTCCGCACTCGGAGACTGTCTCACAATCCCATTTTTGGTAGTCGCAGGCTTTAGCCTGCGTAAAATCTCCGACGATAACGCAACCTAAAGGTTGCGGCTACCACATAAATATCAAAGTTATGACACAGTCTGTCCGCAAGAATAACCCTCTTTACAGACTGGCCGATAGGTAAAAAAGATAAAAATCCGTTTTGCAAAAATTTATAATGCGTTCGGCTAATTTTTCTAATTACATTTACAAACATCTTTTATGATTTCTCTAACCATATCTTCCGGAACATCATTACGAACGACTACTTCCCCTATTCTGACAGGTAAAACAAAATTAACCTTTCCTTCCTCAACCTTTTTATCTAATTTCAAAATATTCATAAACTCATCAAGTGCCAATTTTTCTGCTACTTGCGTGGGTAATCCTGCCCTTTCAATCAATTTTTTTATTCTTTGAGTATCCTGTGAATTAAGCATTCCTAATTTTTGGGCAATTCGATTAGCTATTATCATCCCCACCGCTACTGCTTCCCCGTGTTTATATCCTTTGTAATCCATCATCGTTTCTATTACATGACCGGCTGTATGGCCATAATTTAAAATTCTTCTTAAATCCTTTTCCTGCTCATCTTTTTGAACTACTATTGCTTTTATAGCATCCGCCTGCTGAATTATATGCTCTAAACAAACCCAATCCAAATCTTTTATCTTCTGCATATTTTCTTCCAGATAAAAAAATAAATCTTTATCCCAAATAACCCCATATTTAATTGTCTCGGCTAACCCTATCTTTAATTCCCGTTGGGGCAACGTTTTTAAAACATTCAAATCGATAAACACTGCCTTGGGTTGATAAAAAGCACCGATTAAATTTTTACCCCGCGGATGATTTATCCCCACTTTACCACCGATAGAGGCATCCACCTGTGCCAGCAAGGTAGTAGGAACCTGAATAAAAGAAACTCCCCTGAAAATAGTAGCGGCAAGAAAACCGGCTAAATCCCCGATTACCCCTCCTCCTAAAGCAAGTATCGTCGATTTTCGGTCTAATTTTTTTTCTATACAAACACTATACAGTTTGCTTATTTCTGCCTGCGATTTATATTCCTCTCCGTCAGGAACAATAGCGGTATAAACATCCCAATCTGCTTCCTGCAAGGATTTTACTACCGGCTCTAAATAAATTTTTTCCACTATCGGATTAGTAACTACCAATATTTTCCTGCCCGGTTTATATTCTTTAAGCCGGCTGCCTATATCTTCCAATTTGCATCCCACATAAATTTTATAGCTTTTATCTTTTAAATCTACTTTTATTTCTTTCATTTTTTCGTTCTCAATCATTTTTTTATTTTACTGCTGCCGACTTCCTTAAAAAAAGGAATAATTTCCCCGGTTATTTCCTTAATCTCTTTTTGTGAAGTATCAATCATTTTATGGCACCGCTGATAAAAAGATTCTCTTTCTTTTAATAATTGCTCAATTTTATCTGCCGGCTTTTCGCCTTTTAATAAAGGCCGGTTAGTATCTTTACCGGTTCGTTGTAAAATTATCTCCGCAGAAGCAGTCAGGCAAACAACAATCCCGTTCTTTTCTAACTCTTTCATATTTTCTTCTTTTAAAACCACTCCGCCACCGGTAGCAATAACAAAATTATCCAGCATAGCCACACATTTAATTGCCGCTGTCTCTGCCTCGCGGAAATACTTCTCTCCCCGTCGTTTAAAAATATTCGGAATCGTCATCCCCACATCTTTTTCTATCATCTCATCAGTATCAATGTACTGCATTCCTGTTTCTTCTGCCAACTTCTTCCCCACAGCTGTTTTCCCTGTTCCCATAAATCCGGTCAAAACAATGTTCATTTCTTCTTATTCCCCGTTTTCAAATACTTTTTATAATTAGAAAAATTTGTCCTCATCTCTGCTAAACTATCCCCGCCTAATTTTTCCTTTAATGCCCGGGCAACCTCAAACGCTACAACTGTTTCCCCCACTACCCCAGCCGCCGGAACAGCACAAACATCTGCTCTTTCTACACAAGCTTTATATGGTTTCTTGGATTTTATATCTACCGACCGTAAAGGTTTCCCCAAAGTAGCAATCGGTTTCATCGCCGCCCTCAAAACAATAGTCTCCCCGTTAGACATCCCCCCTTCCAATCCACCGGCATTATTAGTCTTACGATAAAATCCCTGTTTTTTTTCATAAAAGATTTCATCGTGTACCTCGGAACCAAACCGCTCTGCACAACTAAAACCCAACCCTATCTCCACTCCTTTAATTGCCTGAATACTCATTAAAGCAAAAGCCAGACGGGCATCCAATCGAGCATCCCAGTGAACAAAACTACCCAGTCCCACCGGTAAATTAAACACCCCTACTTCAAATACTCCTCCCAGGCTATCTTTCTCTTCTTTAGCCCGGTCGATTAAAGAAATCATCTTCTTTTCAATGTTTTTGTCTATACAACGCAAGGGTGTTTCTTTTATCCCATTATTCTTTCCTTTCGCCGGATTATAAACAGACTCATCTTTAATACTACCAATTTGTATTGTACGACTGTAAATTTTAATATCAAATTCAGCTAATAATTTTTTAGCCACCGCTCCCACACCCACTCTTACCGCTGTCTCCCGGGCACTAGCCCGTTCTAAAACCGGCCTTAAATCCTCAAAGTTATATTTAAACATTCCGGATAAATCAGCATGCCCCGGCCTGGGTTTAGTAAGGGAAGGCATTTTGTCCCATCCCTTCCAATCTTTATTGGCAACCATTATACAAAAAGGAGCACCCGTTGTTTTTCCCCTATATAACCCGGAAAGAATTTCTGCTTTATCTTTTTCTATCTGCATCCTCCCCCCCCGGCCATAACCCATCTGTCTGCGCAATAATTCCTTATCTATATCCTTTTCCTCTATCTTTAATCCGGAAGGAAGCCCTTCCAGAATAGCAACTAAACATTTCCCGTGCGATTCACCCGAGGTAAGATATCTTAACATTTTTTCCTCCGTAATTATTCAATTTTAAATTAATGGTTCCATAACATAATAAACAAATAAAAAAATATCATCCTATTAGCTGCTTTTCCCAATTGCCAATTTATTCTATCTTTATGAGCTATCTTTAATAAATTCATCAAAGTTCATATTCTCTGTAAATTTGCTTACCTTATTCATTGCATCCAAAATATCTTCAATATAATCACCATACACTCTTTTCATAAACAAACAAACTCATATTTAATCAATATTTTAAAGCATTTTGTTAACAAAATATTTAAATGATTTATTCTTTTGCTTTGCCGTTTCTATAGAAAAAAACTTTAGAATTTCCAATCTAAAATCTATTTCCGAATCAAACTTTTTCGGTATTAACATTTTAAATTGGTCTTTAGTAACCTTCTCTGTATTTTTTAAAAAACGGATTCTAAGTTTTTTAGAGTTTTTATCATTTAATCCAGCAAGGTACCAACTTTCTATTTCTTTTATTACCACTATTATTTTGCCTTTATCTATATTCCTAAATTTTCCTTGTATTTTTTGTTTCTTTTTTATCACACATGAGGTACTATTTATGTCCCCTACATAAAGATAATTCGCTTTCATTTTTTCAATGCTTCTAAGAAACCTTTTAAGTTTCTCTTTTTTAAGATTTGCATATTGTATCACTTCGACTGAATCATATTTTTTTTTAAGTTTTGGCTTTATTATCTTATCAAAAAACCTTTTATCATTTAACCCCTCCACCAATATAAATAGTCCTTTATACGCCATATTATACTCCTAATAAATTTTGCACATAGAGTTCTTCAATTCCTATTTCATTGTCTAGAAATATTTTTACTTCTTTTTTATCCTCGGGTCTTGAGATTATAGAAAACCCTTCTTTATCCCGAGAAACTAAAAGAATATTTTTTAAATCTGTATGTTTTACGACTTCAGGATTATGAGTAGTAACAATAATCTGTTTTTTTTGTAAAGATGCATCTTTTATCATATCTATTACTTTAGAAATAAGGTAAGGATGGATATTCCTTTCGGGTTCTTCAATTATAGTTAATGACTTTTCCTCAAAATATAAAGCAATAATTAAAGCAATTATATTTACAGTCCCATCAGAAATCAAAGAAGCGGGTAAAAATTTCTTTTCAGAATATATTTCTCGTATTATAAAGAGTAGAGATTTATCTGCAAATTTTTCTACGTCTACTTTATCCATAAAAGGCAACAGTTCCTTTATCAAATTGGAAAACTTCCTATACTTGTCTTTAGTCTTTACGATATTATTGAGAACAATAGCTAAATTTCTTCCATTTTCTTCTAATTCTGCTTTTCCGGTAATTGGAGTACTTTCTTTAGGTAACTTCGGATCAAAATCGTATATTGCCACATTAATTAACTCTCTTTCTATCGGACGCACAAAGGGAAGTGACAGTTTAAGAAGTAAATCCTTTGGAGATAATTTTTCTTCTCTCAAAAATAGTGGAAATAAATCGTCTTTATTTATCATTATCCCTTTGGGAAAAGTTGCTTTATCAATCTTTACTTTATCTCCATGCCTAGAAAGAATAATTTCTCCCGAACCAAGTTTTTCTTTCTTCTTTATTTCTATTTTATTATCAAATTTTTCTCTCTTCATTATTCTTTTACTTTGTCGCTCTATATCAATAAACTCACATTTTTGTATTAATTTGTCACTGATAATTTCAAATCCAAGTCTTCCTTTTTTAAACTTTAAGACAAATTCGTAAATCGTTTCGTATATTTTTATTTCTACTAATCTTTTTGATCCTTCTCCTCCTTGAATCATCAATCCATGTTCTTGATTGGAAACAACCGTAACCGAAAAAGGTTCTGATGCAGCAATATTTATATTTCTAAAATATTCAATTCCTCCTTGCATAGATATAGCATTTTCCAGTCCAAAATTTGTTATATCCCTCAGAAATTTAAAAATTTGAATAAAATTAGATTTTCCAGAAGCATTAGACCCTATTAATACATTTAACATCCCCAATTCTATTTCTAAGTTCTTAAAACTTTTAAAGTTTGATATTTTAATTTTCGTTATAGCCATAATTTGTCTCCTCTATACATAAATGGTAATGTCAAAAGTATTTGACATTCCTGCCTGTGCGTATCCGCACGCAGACAGGTAGTTTATAATTTGTATAATTTATTAACGAGAATATTTGTTTAGTTTTGTGTTCTCGTCGTCTTCCCCCCCTTTTTTTTGGGGAAGCTTTTTATTAAAAATACTTGTTTTCCCCCTTTGAAAAAGGGGGCTAGGGGGATTTTATTCATAATCTTTCTTTTACTGCCTGATAAATAACTTCCATAACAGAATCCAGTTCTTGCAAAACTTGTAGATTATTAAAACGCAAGACAGATAATCCCTTGTTCTTCAAGTATTTATCTCGTTGTGCATCTTTCCGTTCCTTATCCAATTCTATGTGTTGTAATCCATCCACTTCTACTACAATCTTGGGATGCATAAAAATCTACAATATAGCTCCCAATAGGCTTCTGTCGATAAAATTGGGCCTTCAAGATTTGTTTTCCCCGTAACCGTGCCAATAAAACCCTCTTACTATCTGTCATTTCCCTGCGTAATCGACAAGCACTGTGTTTTAAATTCGCATTGTATTTTAACACCTTAAATCCCCCTAACCCCCTTTTTCAAAGGGGGAAAATATTATCCCTTTTTCAAAGGGGGAAATTACTTTTCATATTTTTTCATCTAATTTTTGACACTCCCGAAAAGTCTTCTCTTCACTAATTTAAAAATAAATTTTAAATACACTTTTACTGTTTTATAGTTTAATAAATAAAAAATAAAATATTTTTTTATATGATTTTTGATATAAGATAAATTGAAAAATATTTCCCGATAAAAACGGCTCTGTAGTTTTTTTAATTTAAAACTTGGCACCCTGCTCGGATTAAAGCTTCTTCCTGAATAATGATAAAGAACTTCTCGATTACTACCAATTTTATTTTTATAAAATTCAAATACAGGGGAACCGGGATAAGGAGTAAAAAAATGCAACTGTAAAACATCGGGTTTTAACTTCTTAGCTAAGTCTATACTTTTTTCAATATCAATTTCTGTCTCTCCCGGATTCCCTATTATAAAATAGGCAGCAGTTGATATTTTACACTCTTTACATAATTCAAAAGCTTTAATTGATTGATTCCACCATTTGTGATTATGTTTTGTCTTTTTCAATACTGCAATTATTCGCTCAGAGCCTGATTCTACACCAAAACGCAAAAACACACATCCTGCTCTTTGCATTCTTTTTAATAATTCGAGACTCACATTATCCACCCTGGAATGAGCTATCCAATTTATAGACAATCCTCTTCTCATAATTTCATCACAAATTGCAATCACATGAAGAAAAGAAATTGTAAAACTGTCATCATTAATGACTATAACATTAACCCCTTTCTCTTTTAATAATTGCATCTCATCTACTACATTTTTAGGACTTCTGTATCTTACAAATTTACCAAAAGTTTCTCTGACCATTTGGGAACAGAAAATACATTCGTGAGGACACCCCCGACTGGTTAATAGATGTCCCCACTTTACCTTTTTAGCAATCGGAAGTGGTAAAAAAAATTCATATTTATTTAACTCTTTCTCGGTAAAGAGAGGAAAAGGAAGCCTGTCTAAATTATAAATCAGATTAATAGAATCTTCCTTTTTTCCTTTGTCATAGATATACTTTGCCAAACTAAAAGAAGCGTTTTTACTAAATTTTTCTATTAAATTCAAAGCTTCTACTTCATGTTCCCCTTTTAATATATAATCTATCGGAGAATTTTTAAATATAAAATCCTGTGATTCATAGGTTGGATGCTGTCCCACAGCAAGGACAAAGGTGTTTGAGCTTATATCCTTAACAGTTTTAGCCAAATTTAAAAGTCTGCTCACGGTATGAGTTGTTCCGGAAAAAACACAAAACCCATAGGTTTCTCTACGTAAAAGATTTACTAAAAGTCTCTCGTTTAATATATCAATATAACCATCTATTAACTTTACGCCATAGTCTCTTTCTAAAAGCAAAGATTGTAAATACTTAAGATGGTAAGGGGGTCTAAAACACCGGGGATGAGAAGAATAACGGAAAACCTGAGAAGGAGTACGAATCAATAATATATTTTGTTTTGCTTCTTTCATAAATCTAATATCCCTATACTTTTTCATAAATTGAATTTTTTATTACCCTTGCCATAATCACATTAATCTTAGTTTTAATCTATAACTCATCGCTTTTATAATACATTAATCATTTTTTTGTTAAAATTATTCCAGAAATTATAAATTTATTTAAATTAATCTTTTTTGACTTCGCCTATTCTTTCTAACTTTATCCTCTTCAAGGATATCAATCTAATTTACTATTAAAAAAGAAATTCTAATTTTTGCTGTCAGCTTGTTCATACAATACATAAAACAGTATCTCCTTTTGCCTCTTACAGGCAAATTTAATATATGAACTCGCTTTATATCTCAACGCTGGCTCAAGTTTCATTGCCTCTCTAAATTTCTCTATCGCCCAAATATATTCTCCACCATAACCATCGGTGTTAATGTAGGTAATCGCTAAATTATAACAGGCTATAGCTAAGTTTGGATTTAATTTTAATACTTCCATAAAAGTCTCCATTGCTAACATATTATTATGATTTTTCAAATAATACTCCCCCAATTTTTCCAATGCTAAAACATCATTTGGACATTGTTTTACTATTTCTTTTTGTGAAATAATATTGAGCATATTCTTGCATATTTCATAATTTGGTTCTAATTCAAGAACTTTTTTGTACATCCTTTCTGCTTCTTTAATTAATCCTTTTCTTTCATAAACCATTCCCAAATTATGATATCCTATGAAATTAGGTTCTAATTCTAATGCTTTCTTAAATTTTTGTGCTGCTATATCATATTTTTCTCTATTAAAGAAAAATACTCCCTCCATATTTTTCAACTTCACTAAAGGTTTAATTTTAACCACTTTATATACCATCCTAATTATGTCTTCATCCTTCTTCCACTTAAATTCAACAAATGGAACAAATATAGTATCTTTACATTGATAATTCAATTTAAAAACTATTTTTTTTCCCTCTTTGGTTTTTGTTACTATATAATTGACCCTCTTTCGTTTTATTGTCGATTTAATCTCTTCTAAACTTCTTCTATTATATAAAAATCCAAGAAAAGATGTCTCAAAATAAACTGTTTTTCTATTACTCCACAAATAAAATGCCGGAGGGTATTCAGCCATAACAATACCGTCTGCTGAGGTATTTTTTTTTATCCAGTCAGCCGCAAGAAAATAATCTGTAAAGCAAAAGCCATAATAGTAATTCCTTTCTACATTAGACAAATATTTATGATCTAACACATAATTTAGATTATCTTTTATCAACTTCACATCAGAGATTGTGTTACTAACAAATATAATAAATATAAAAAACACCGCAATTCCTTTGATAATTGTCTTGAAACAACAAAACTTTTTTAGAAATAGAGAACATCCAATCCAAAAATAATATAATATAAAAGGAAGAAGGGGAAAAAGATATCTGGCTCCTGCATGTAAATAAAACTTTGGAGGAAGAACCATCAGTATGACTAAATAGAACAATACATATATTTCAACCAGCTGTTTTTTCTTTATTTGGTATAAAAACCCAAATAATACTGTAAAAAAACTCAAAAAATTAACTATTACACCCAGGCATAATGTTAAAGAAAAACAAAAATGATTAAATTTATTTATCAATCTACACAAAAAACAAAAATCCAACAATATTGGACAGGAAGGAAACTTATTTAAAAACCAACCCGGAAATAACACAACAGAAATAGTTTGCCCATAACCAATAATGTTTTTCCATATTATCTTTATAAAATTTATAATATTCAACTGATGACCGGAAAAAAACAAAACAAAATCACTACAAGATGCTTCAGTTTTAAGAATTGTAATATTCCTATAAAGCCATGGTGAAATCAAACAAACCAATAAACCTGTCAAAAGAAAACCTTTTTTATACTCATGTTTAATCATAAAATAAACAAAAGCGGCTACACTTATTGACAAACCTATTGTCCTGGTAAAAAAGACTATTGCCATACTGAAAGCAGCAATAAATAGAGCTTTACCAATGAGTTTATCTTGTTTTGAATATCTTTCTATAAATAAAAGTGCCATTAAAGAGAAAAAAACATATGTCATTTCTGTTAGTATTAGAACAGAAACTCCAAGAAACCATGGATTTGTAGCAACAAGTAATAAAAGTAACGACGAATAAATTATAACTTGCCGATTAGAAGTGATTAATTCTCTATTTCCTGTTTTAATTCTATCAGAAAACATAATATAAATAAGTATTAAAGAACCTGCTCCAAAAAGTATGGAAATTAATTTTAAACCAATAATCGTTTTAGGAAAAACTATTAAAATTAAAGATAGTAATAACGGATAAAAAAAATTCGGATAAGAAGTATTTGGGGGATTACCAGGATAATAAATATCTTTATAACCCTGGCCCGATGCTATAGATTGACCTAAGACAAGATAATAAGGAGAATCCTCATTTATAGGTATATCCGAATTCAATAATGGACAAGACATTAGAACAAACAAAACAAGACTAAATAAAAGATATTTTTTTTTACTAAAAATTATAAATCCCATAGATACCTCTTCGACTCACATCCAATCCATTTTACTCCCTAAAAATAAAAGATGTTTTACCATGTTTTATCCATAATATATCATTTTTTTTCTTGGACTTTTGCTTTCTTATTTACATTATATCATTTTCCCGATAATATATCCCTGATTTTTTCGTTTTTCAGTAAACCCTGTTGTTATTCCCTTATACTACCAATGTCAATGACTTCAATCACTGGATTTTTTTAATAAAACTCTCTTTATTGCCCTTTTCAGTATGGCAGTAACTTTTTTTATTAAGCCAATAGCTTTATCAATAAATGTAGCTGTTTTCGTTTATTTTGCATTTAAACGGGAATAATTACCTCTTCTCCTTTCTTTAAATTAAAAGCTTTTTAACTTAAATAAATCCCCGCTCTGCAAGATTGCACTAAATAGATATATTTCTTTCCAATATAGTTTCTAAATTCTTTCCGGAACTTTTGACTTTCTTTACTTTTAAAAATCTTCCCTGAAAATATTGTCTTTAATAACACATTAAAATCGCTTAATCGTAATTCAACAGAATGACGGGGAAATGCTTTTTTCAATATCAATTTCTGTCTCTCCCTGATTACCTATTAAAAAGTAGGCGGCCGTTGATATTTTAGACTCTTTACATAATTCAAAAGCTTTAATTGCTTGATTCCACCATTTGTGATTCTGTTTTGTCTCTTTCATTACTGCAATTATTCGCCCAAAGCCTGATTCTACACCAAAATGCAAGAACAAACATCCTGCTCGTTGCATCCTTTTTAATAATTTTTACTTTATATAACAAAACTGCTTAAACTCTGTTTTCCATCCCTGTTTTTTTACTATTATCGTATAGTCTTTATAGTTTAATTTCTACAGCCTTTAACAAAATTTTTGATTGTTCTTATAAAAACCGTAACTTTCCACCATGGGAAAAAATTGCATAAAACATTAAATAAAACTCTTCCCCGTAAATAAAAAGATAAATATGCCTTTTTCCGCAAATCCATAATTTCTTTCGCTTTTATCTTTTCTGTATCTAAAACAGAAAAATTTTGCTCGAATTTAGTCCAATCATTTGTATTTATCCAGTTATGTTCTTTCGCCTGTTTATATAATTTCGAACCAGGAAAAGGGACTGTACAGTAAAATTGAGCGAAATCCACTCCAGTTTTCTTTACAAAAGTGATTGTCTTTTGTATCGTTGCTTTTGATTCCTCAGGTCCACCAAAAATACAATGTGCTACTACACTCAATCCCGCCTTCTTTGCCAAAGCAATTGCTGTCTCGGACTGTTTAATAGTAATGCCCTTTTTAAAACTATCCAAAACTTTTTGATTTCCCGTTTCTATTCCATAACTTATCATCCAACATCCTGCTTTTTTAAACCTTTTTAGCATCTCATAATCTACATTATCCACTCTACTATTACATACCCATCTAATTTTCAAATTCCTTTTTAATATTTCTTCGGCAATATTCATACAAAAATTTCTATTTATACTAAATGATTCACTCCAGAATAAAAAATCATTTACACCAAACTTTTCTTTATTCCATTCTAATTCATCCACTATATTCATGGGAGAACGACAACGCGGCTTCCGGCCATAATAAAGATTACTAACACAAAAGGTACAGTCATAAGGACATCCTCTACTTGGACAAATTGATAAAAATGGTCTTTTTGTAAACGGGATAAGGTATTTGTTTCTGTCTATCAGATTCCATGCAGGATAGGGGAGTTTATCCAAATTCTCAATAAATATCCTATTTGATGTATGAATAATTTGTCCTTTCCTAAGGTAAGAAATCCCTTTTACATTTGAAATATCCTTCTTATCCCGAATAGTAAAAACTAAATCACGCACTGTATATTCTGGCTCTCCTCTTACTATAAAATCCAGATCTTTCATCGTTTGAAAACAATAATCGGGTAAAACTGTCCCGTGTATCCCAATAATGGCTATTTTTAAGTCAGGCAACACGGATTTTAAATGTTTAATTATTCCAAGGTCATTTTTTATTGACGGTGTACCTGTACTCATAACCATTAATCGCGGATGAAAAGATAATAACTTTTCTTTCAATTGCACTATATCTATTTTTTCTACAACACAATCATTTAATCTAACCTCAATTCCTTGTTTTTTTACCACTGCTGCACAAGTCGCCAAAGAAAGTGGCGGCCACGCTGTAGCCCACACATCTACTCTTTGCATACATCGCCCTTCTCTAATATACCCTATTCCTTTTAGATTAGGAGGATTGATAAACCAAACTTTCATTTTATAAATTTCCTTTTTAAACAAACGGATTTTACTAAATAGCCCTTTTTCCCGTCTTACCTATATCATATTTCCCGATTATTAAACAAAACATTACACGCCATAATAATACAATGACCTATTTTTTGTATGTCCTTTTTTCGCAAAAGCGGAGAATTGGGAAGCTGAACAACCTTCCCGTCCAACTTTCTAACTACAGGAAATGGTTCTTTAATATCGGATAGAAAATCAATCTTCCTGCAATCTAACAAATTTTCTATCTTCGTATCAATTCCTTTTCTTACAATTTTATCCATACCAGAAGCAAAACTTGTCTTTTACCTCACCTAATCATTTTAAGTTTGATTAACATCTTGCCAGATTATTCGCCGTCTCTGATTTACTTTAATTTGGTGTTTTGCTTTAAAAATTAAATCACAATCCATTTGCAATAGTTTCTTAAAATATAATATAGCCAAACCGAATCTTTGTTTATAAGCATACGCTATTCCTAAATTATAATAACATTCAGGCAAATTCGGATTGAGTTCCATTGTCTTCTTAAATGAACTAATTGCTTTTAAAAAATCATAATTTTTTAAATAAATACTTCCTAACAATAAATACTCCTTCGCCTCATTAGGTCTCTCCTTCATCACTCTTTCCTGCTCAAGAATAGCTAATCTGTTTTTGGCTATTTCATAGTTTGGTTGCAATACTATTGTTTTTTTATACAATAAACAAGCCTGGTCTAAAAACCCCTGTTGTTCATAACAAAATCCCATAAAATAATAACCGGCAAAAAAATCAGGAGTTATATTTACAACTTTTTCAAATTCTAAAATTGCTCCCCTATAATCTTCTTTTTCAATAGCACACATTCCTTTTTTAAAAATAAGTTTAACTCTCTGCTTAACCTTCATAATTTTGTAAATTTTATTTTCATTGTCAGTATAAAATGCTTCCGGTTCAAATATAATTAACAAAGGAATAAAAACTAATTCTTTACATTCACTATCTAATTTTCGTAATAACGTTTCTTCCTCTTCATTTTTAACAACCAAATATCCAGCAACTTCTTTTCTAAAAGTATTTTTTATTTCTTTCCATGTTTTTTTATCCGGCCAATAAGGAATGCACTGAAAAAAAATACCTTTCCTATGGTTGTAAAGATAAAAAGCCGGGGGCCAATCAGAAATAAATACCGCATTAGGCAAGGTATTTTGCTCTACCCAGCGAGCAGTTTTAAAATGTTCCCCATTCCAATGATCCTTATAATCCTTCCTTTCTTTCATAGAAAGCCTTTTGTAAATTCTTAAATAAGCAGTATTATTATAAATAATTTCCGCGATGGGTATTAAATTATAATAAATATAGAATAACCCAATCAAAATCATTCCTATATATTTTAAAAAATAAAAATTCTTTTTAGATATGTAAATTAAAAACTTCCCTCCCCTAATTGCATAATATATAAAAAAAGGTAACAAAGGAAAAAGATACCGAACATTTTGATATGCTTCTTTCTTTGGAAAAAGTATGGATATTGCCAAATAGAAAAAAATATAAAATAAAACCAATTTTTTGTATTTTTCTTTAAACTGAAGAAATAAACCAACTATAATCACAATAGACAACAATCCACTAATTAAAAAAGATATGAAGAAAGAAATAGGAACAGCAAAAAATATTCCAAGGTTATTCATTAAACTATGAGCTAAGGGAAAGCATTCATCTTCGATAAAACAAAATTTTTCCACACCCATGAATCCACCCGGAAGAAAAAGGAATATAATTTGTTGGGGATAACCAAGAATATTTTTTATTATTATCTTCCCAAAAAGAAATATATCCATATCACTTAAATATTTAACAAACTGCTGGGTATATGGCTTACTTACCGAATAAGCAGAAAGCAACTCATTCCTAATCATCCATGGAAAAACAAATAAAATAAACAAACCTAATACAAAAAAACTATTTCTATATTCTTTTTTCAAAATAAAATAAAAAACTGTCGCTATAAACAAAGAAAGGCCTATAGACCTGGTAAAAAATACAATTACTAAAAGGAAAACCAATATTGGCAAAAATTTCTTTTGATTTTCAAGTTTTTCAAAAACAATAAGCATCAAAAAAGAAAAAAACAAATAGGGCATTTCAGGAGCAAAACTAGTAGAATAAACTAAAAACCAGGGATTACTGGCTGTAAAAAATAAAACAAAAAACAAACAAAAAAATGATATTTTCCTCCGAAAAAAAAGATAAATAAAAATTAAAGAACCTACCCCAAAAAAAACAGAAATCAATTTTAAAAAAACAACATTCTCTCCAAAAATAAATTGTCCGAAAGCAAGGATTAAAGGATAAACGAAAGGGTGTTTTGTATGCGAAGGACAACCGGGAAAATAGATATCCCTATACCCCTGTCCTGAGGAAATTGACCGACCTAATAAAAATAATTCATCACCATTCCCTCCTATCGGAAAATCAGGGGTAAGTAATAAAAAAACACCCACCAAATACATTAATAAAAGCAAAACCAAATATTTTTTCTTTTTTTTTATCGCTCCTTCTCCTGTCATTTCATTTTTACCTCTTAACACTTTTATTCTTCTCTTTATGTTTAGTAATGAACAATTATGACTCTCTGTTATTTTGTTTCTTAATAAACTCCAACAAACATTTTGCTTTATCTTGCAAATCCGGATTCATCTTTATCGCTTTTTCAATTTGCAATACTGCTAAATCATGTTTCTGCACACAAGTATAAACCAACCCTAAATTGTAATACCCTCTCCATAATTGAGGTTTTAACTGAATTGCTCTTTTAAATGAAATAATTGCTCCAGAATAATTGTAATTCTTTAAATAGAGCTTTCCTAACAACAAATATTCTTTTGAATTATTTGGTTTGTTTTTTACTATTTCTTTTTGCCGAAGAAAATTTACTCTGTTTATAGCTATTTCATAATTTGGTTGTAAATTAATTGCTTTTTTATAATATTTTAAAGCATCATCAACCAATCCTTTTTTTTCATAACAACTCCCCAAATTAAAATACCCTGCAAAATTAGAATGCACCTCTATTGCCCTTTTTAAACTTGCTATTGCTTTTTTCAAATTTTTATAATTAAACCAATAAACCCCTTGTGCATTCAATTTTTTAGATTGCAAATCAGTTTCGATTACTTTATATATTTTTGCAGTTTTTTGGTCTAAGGATTGAAACATTACTAAAGGAACAATGATTAATTTGCTCTCTTTTAACCCATTCAACTTTCCAATTATTTCGTCCTGCTCTTCATTATCTGTAATAATGTATTTAATCTTTTTATCTTTTATTATAAACTCAATCTCCTCCGGATCTCTTTTAAAATTAGGACAATAAGGTTCTTTTTCAAAATAAACTGCTCTGCGATTAGTATTTAAATAAAATAATGGAGGATTAGAACATATAAACACATCCTTTATAGAAGTTTTCTCCTTTACCCAATCATTTATGCTTAACTCGTCCATATACCAAAGCAAACTATGTTTTTTCTTTGCTCTCCCCATTAATTGTTCATAATTCGACACATAATTAATATTTGCCATTCCCAATCTCATTATGAATAATAAATTACCCACAAATAAAATACCTAAGCCAACAATCAATAACCATCCCTTCTTTCTAAAAAATTGCAAGTTTATAAACTGAGAAAGCCGGAATATAATCAACAACAAACCATTTATAAAATAGTGTATTATGAAAGGAAGTAAAGGCAGGAAAATTCTATTCCATATTTTCATACAAAGACAGGGAGATAAAGTAGAAACTATACCTAAATAACATAGAATGTAGATATTTACTAAATTATCCTCGTCAGTCTGATTAGCAGATATAAAACCTAATAGAATAATTATAAAAATAAATATCTCCCCAAGGCCATAGAAACTAAACAGGGAATGGGCAACAAAACTATTTACTGCATTCATCTGTTCGTACAAAGAAAAAAAACATCCTTCGCCAATTTTTGAAAATAAAGGAAAAAAATATCCGGAAATC
>JAUVLC010000193.1 GCA_030595925.1 Clostridia bacterium
CCCCAGGTTAAAGCGGTTCGATTCAAAGGTTAATGTGGGTACATAATGCATGAACGATAATGGGTTTGTACGGGTGTATTCAACAGTTACAGCCATATTTTGTACAGGAAACCGGTTTGCCCTGAAGCCCAGCTTGGTTGAGAAGAAATTAGAATGCTCTTCGGGCTTGAACATTCGTCCGATAGACACTTCATCAACAAAAAAGGAGGCATATATGTGAAGGGTTTTTAATTGCCTGGAACTTATATCAAAAAACATCTGGGAGTTTTGGTTATCAATTCCTGAGTTGATGGTGTGATCGACCGATTTAAAAAAGAAAAGGGGAATAAGATATCCCGGATGTATCCCTATATCAGAATAGACAATTGAATTCCCGACAGAGATATTCAGTTTTTTTATTGGTGTAAATGTGAAAAGGTTGGTTGCAATAAATTTCTTATAAAATACCTCCCTGTAATCTGTGCCGTAGCTGTTTACCAGGAAGTATGATCTTGAGCTGTCAACCACTTCCGACACAAGCCATCCGTGAACATAGTTAAATTCGAACCAGGGTGCCGGCTTCAGGTTTACTTTAATATGGGCAAAAGATGGAGTACGACCTGAGAAGATATTCGAACCATTATAATTTGTGCCCCATGTAAAATGATCCTTCACCAATCCTATTATTCCCCAATTCCATGAGTAGGTTATCCCTCCCATCATTTCACTGTAATCGTAATGTGCCTTATAATTCCCTCCAGTTCGCTGGTTAAGGAATTGATCTTCCGATAGTTTTTCATTCTCATGGTTATCTCTCAAACTGGCATAAAAGCCCCAGTGGTCACCCCAATATGCAAAAGCTTCTACACCGTTCCAGCGATGCCATACTGCGCCGTTTTTATTGGTCCAGTATTGGATCCCTCCTATCGGGTTTATTGAAGATGTAAAAACCGAGTCTTTTTTATATAGCAGATCCAGGCGTTTATTAAATTCTTTATCAGGTTTCAGTTCCTTATTAAAATCCTTCAGGTAGAAAGCAATATCTTGTTGCTGACGGTTATTAAGCAGGTCAGTTTGTTGTGATGCTTCTTGAAGCTTTTTTGCTATAACCATCCGTGAGTAAGGTTTTGCCACAGTATTTAGATCAATTATTTGTTGGTTAGCAAGTTCGTCAAGGAGATTGTATAATGATTTATGAGAAATATGGTGATAGATACTTTGTCCAAAATTGACCTGGATGGAGGTAGATAGAAGTAAAATTATGAAGATTTTTTTCATTCTTATTTAAGATTTAACCGCAGAGGCCGCAAAGAAGGCGCAGAGGTCGCTAAGAATATCTAAAGATATTAAAGATTTTTCAACTTTAATTTTCCTTTGCGTACTTAGCGCATACTTAGCGTACTTTGCGGTTAGTTCTTTAAGATTTAACCGCAGAGGCCGCAAAGAAGGCGCAAAGGTCGCTAAGAATATCTAAAGATATTAAAGATTATTCACAACACGTCTTATTCCATTTTTAAGTAATGCAACATTAAAATTAATTAATAATCCCAACTTGCAATTTGATAGCCTAAGATAGGTTAAAATTTGCGCAAGATGAACGTCATTTAAAAATTCAACGGATTTTAACTCAATAATTACTTTTTTTTCCACCAAAATATCTATCCGATATCCAATATCCATTTTAATCTCATCATATACCAAAGGTAAAGCTTTCTGTTTTTCTACAAATAAATCCCGTTTATGAAGTTCATAAGCTAAACATTCTTCGTATGAAGATTCTAATAATCCGGGGCCTAATTTTTTATGGACCTTAAGTGAGGCATCAATTATCTGTTGTGAAATTTGATTTTCATTCATAAATCCAGATTCAATTGTTTAATAAAGATTTAACCGCAGAGGTCGCTAAGAATATCTAAAGATATTAAAGATTTTTCAACTTTAATTTTCCTTTGCGTACTTAGCGCATACTTAGCGTACTTTGCGGTTAGTTCTTTAAGATTTAACCGCAGAGATCGCTAAGAATATCTATAGATATTTATAATTTCTTACATAATTTTTCTTTGCGTACTTAGCGCCTCCTTAGCGTACTTTGCGGTTAATTACTTCTGGCTTGTTTGATAACAATATTAAAAGTCGCTTTCCAGAAATATTTCCAGTCGGTGCGGAATGGGGTCTTTTCATATGTTTCCAGATACTTCATTTCGGATTTCTGGATTTCTTCAAGGGTTTTTGGGAGGTCGTAGTAGAAAGGAGGGATAAGTCCGGGTTTGTGTTTTGTTCGCTTGTCTTGTAATTCTTTATCATACAGGTTAAAGTATTGCCTGCTCAGGGGTCTTACCCCTACAAGTTTCATGTTGCCTTTGAGTAAATTATAAAACATGGGAAGCTCATCAATCCATAATCGTCTCATGATTTTCCCAATAGTTGAAATACGAAAGTCATGATCGAATTTACCACCATCCTGAAGTTCATGCATTGAGTACATATAATCCAGTAAATATTCTGCAAAAGGATACATAGTGCGGAGTTTAAGCACCCTGATCATATCACCGTTCCTGCCGATACGATCCAGTTTTACCA
>JAUVLC010000070.1 GCA_030595925.1 Clostridia bacterium
AGGTGGAGCAAAGGCTGCAGCCAGAGACACAAGCAAACCGATGCCTAATGTTCCCATCAAGATTAAATTCCAAACAGAAAAGGACTTTTTTTGTACTTGTCTAGCTGAGACCCTTATAGACAAGAAAAAATATTTTATCTCCCTTTTTAAAAAAACAACTAAACCTAAAAAAATTAAATAAACTAAACTCCGATAAAGCAAGCCGCAAACACCTAAAGCAAATACCAGATAAGATAGCACCCCCCAACCTAAACCTAAAGAAAAAACAAATTCCTCTAAGAACCCCATAAAAGAAACATTAAAAAATTTAAAAACTTTATACCCCAACGCAAACCCTACTAAAACAATCAAAAAAAGAGAAAATAATTCTAATAATTTTATCCCAAAATCCGCTATGGGAAAATCAACAAAATAATTAACCCCTACCAAACTTATCCAGGATAAGAAAAATAAAGGTAAAAAATATTTTTTTATGTAAAATTTTATGGCAAAAATAAACGACATTTTTTAATTCCCCATTTATGTAATATAAATTTAACTAAAACAAACAACGTTTTTATTCCATAAACTACGCTATTAATAAAGCTAATAGTCGAAGCCTCTTTAAAATACCGCGTAGGCACAGGAATTTCCCCTATTCTAAAATTAAAAAACACTGACTGTGCCAATATCTCGGAATCAAAAACAAAATCATCCGAATTTTTCTTATAAGGAATTGTTTCTAATACTTTCCGGTGAAAAGCACGAAAGCCGCTATGAAATTCACCCAGGTTTTGTCCTAAAATAATATTTTCAACAAAGGTTAAAAATCGATTACCGATATATTTATATTTAGGCATTCCACCGGCTAAAACTTCTCTTCGTGTTCTAATCCGGGTTCCAATCATTACATCACAAATTCCATCTTTAATTAATCCTGTCAAATAAGGAACAAGCCGGCTATCATACTGATAATCAGGATGAATCATCACTACAATCTCTGCCCCTCTTTTCAAAGCCTCTTCATAACAAGTTTTCTGATTAGCTCCGTAACCTTTATTTGCCTTATGCTGCAAAACATGCATTCCCAAACTATGGGCAATGGCAACTGTATCATCACTACTTGCATCATCCCCCAAAATTACTTCATCTACTGCACCTTGAGGAATATCCAAAAAAGTCTGTTTGATCGTACGCTGGGCATTATATGCCGGCATAACGGCAATAACCTTCTTTTTATTATTAATCATTTTTCTCCCTTTCTTTTATCTGAAACAGACTTAATCCTTTGTCTTCCATGCAAAAAAACAACCGATAATTTTTACTCAACAACTGTTTGTTTCTTAAATCCGATATATCAGAAAGAAAAAAAACATTATTACCTCTTGCCAATTTGTCAAAAATTATTTTTTTAAGTAAAGAAAAATCTTTTTCTTTAAAGCGATTTAAAATTAAAGTCTGCCTCCGGGCAAAATAAGGAATATATACTTTCCCAACAGCAAAAATCCCCTTACCCGATATAAGCACTAAATCCTCTTCGGAAGTGTTTTCTTCTACTAAAAATGCTCTCTCCAAATTAACATTATTTATATTCAAAGAATAAGGATATATCCCTCCGCAAAAATTAGAAAAAACTAAACTAAGCAAATATCCGCTTAAACAAAAAAATTTTATTTTTTTATTAATGTGCAAAAATGAGAAAGACATGAAAACTAATAAATAAAGTGGTATTAATTCAGGCATTCTATACATTATAGTTCCCGGTTCCCAGGTAGAAAAAAACAAGCTATAACATATTAACCAGACAAAACACAAATTTATCATAAATTTATGTTTATAATAAATTTTTCCAAATCCTAAAAAAAGATAAAACAAAGCACTATAAAAAAAGATCTTGGATATATTAACTGCTATCTTAATTATCTGAAAGGGAAAAAGTTGTTTAATGAAAGATACTTTTTTAAAATTTATCCAGATTATATCCTGTAAGGATGCAGGTATTTTTAAAAGATTATTCAGACTAAGTTGTCCGTGCCAGCTTAACGAATTAGTAGAAACATCCAGAGCATTTCCCAAAAACCATAAATAAATGCCTCGTAAACTAAAGATTTTAAGTACCACAACTATTACCAATAAATAAGACACAACACAAAATGCGGCTAAAATAATTAAATAGAAAAAAATATTACGTAAATTTTGTTTTCTATTACTTTTATATTGCCATAAACATACACATACTACAGGAATAAAGATTATATGCGAAATATGAGACAAAACAGCCATTCCATGACAGAGAGCTAATATAAAAAGGATGCTTTTTCCCGGTTTATGATATTGATGAAAAGAACTGTCATACCTTAAAAGTAAAATCACCAATAATAAAATAAAAAACATGCCCAATAAATAAACCTGAGCTTCCATACTCCAAAGCCAATAACTATAGGAAAAAGCTAAAAACAGACTCCAAAAAAAAGCATATGTTATATTTTTACTAATTTTTTCCATTAAAATGAAAAATAAAACAACTCCTATGCTTCCCAAAAGGCAATTTAAAATTTGAAGAGAAAGAAGAGCGGTTCCGGCATATCCGAAAAAAATCCTGATTAAATGATGAAAAAGATATCCGATAAAACCATAAATAAGATGGTTACCATGAAAAAGATTTTTCATTTCTCCTAATTCAACAGCCATAGCACAAGCTACACCATCATAATTATACATCTTTGATAAAAAAGTAATATAGATGAAAAAAACAGCTATTCCTAAACCAAACGACGAAATAAACAAGTCAACTTTTGCATCAAATAAATTCCGTTTCATTTGTTCCTCTTTTTACTTATTATAGTATTGTCAAAAATATTTGATGTTTAATTTATAATTTGTATAATTTACCAACGAGAATATTTGTTTCGTTTTGTATTCCCGTCGTCCTCCCCCTTTTTTTAAAAATGAATCTATGTTTTTCCCCCTTTGAAAAAGGGGGCTAGGGGGATTTTATTCATATTCTTTCTTTTACTGCCTGATAAATCACTTCCATAACAGAATCCAGTTCTTGCAAAACTTGTAGATTATTAAAACGCAATATATATAATCCCTCGTTCTTCAAGTATATATCTCGTTGTACATCTTTTTGTTCCTGACCTGTTTCCTTATGTTGCGATCCGTCCACTTCTACTACAATCTTTGCTTGGGATACATAAAAATCTACAATATAGCTCCCAATAGGCTTCTGTCGATAAAATTGGACCTTCAAAATTTGTTTTCCCCGTAATCCTGCCCATAATGCCCTCTCACTATCCGTCATTTCCCTGCTTAATCGACAAGCACTGTGTTTTAAATTCGCATTGTATTTTAACACCTTAAATCCCCCTAGCCCCCTTTTTCAAAGGGGGGAGATATTATTCCTTTTTCAAAGGGGAGAGATATTATTCCTTTTTCAAAGGGGGAAATTACTTTTCATATTTTTTCATCTAATTTTTGACACTACCACATAAATTTATTATGCTGATATCATTTTATGACATTTTTTATTACATAACATTGTTAAATAGTTAAAATGTTATTAAGAATATTCCTTCCCTTGATTTAGGCTCTACTTATATCAGTACTACTCTTGTTTAATTCTAAGCCTATTGCAACATCTTGTTCCCTCAAATACCTTTGCCCTATATATAATATTAACGCTCTATTTTTCACCCTTCCTATTTTCTTTCAATTCTACCACCTCAATTATTAATTTTTTGGCGAACAGATTAATTAACTATTTAATAATGTCCTCGTCATTTTTTATCAAAATTTTTACTTTTATATTATACAAAAAATGATACGACTCTTAAAGTTTTACCATTATAGGAATATTTTATGTTTATATAGCTTCTAAATTAAGTCTCCTAAAGTTTTCTTTCGATTAATTTTTTTTGCCACATATTAATGGTTTCTTCAGCTATGTCATCACAATTAAATACCAAAAATATTTGTTTAACAAACTTATTAGCAATTTCTTTATAAAAAGCTCTAATATCAACAAATTTTATATCTTCTTTTATAAATACTGAGCTCTCTTTGGAAACATACGTACCATGAAGAATACCTACCCCAAAAGAAACCAAATTTCTTTCCTTTGTGCCATTTAATCTTATTTCAATATGTAAACTTTCATCTTCGGCAAGAATATTCTCATAATATCTTTTGAAAAAAATAAAAAATTCCGTTATTGCGTAAATTGTAGAAGTAAATGATAAAACTGATTTACCATTATGTCTTTGTGTATCTTCCCAAAACGCCCTTTTCCAAACAAATAATCCACACCTGTAAGCTCGATAACCTTCGAGAGCATTATCCATGGTAAAGGATTCTCTTCCATTCATAAAATTAAAAACATTCTCCCTATCAGTATGAGGAAAATTCCATCCCCTTAAATCTACTTCTGCCTCCTTTATTACTTGTCCAATCTTTAATTGGTCTGTAAATCTTTCTCCATCATAACTTGTAGGATATACCACAACTTCCCAGAAACCACCTTTTTGTAATTCGTCTCCTATACTTTCCTCTAAAAACTTATCCGCTTCTATTATTTCTTGACTATAATTTTCTTTTGATTCATCAGAAGTCTTCAAAGGTTTACCTTTTATTAATCGTGCAATAGAATTTAATAGTTCATCTCCTTTTTTGGCTATTGCTCTTCCTAAAAATTCCCGCATATTTTCCGAAGAAGAGATGATTTCAGTAGTTGCTTTATCGGTTCTAATATAAATTTGTCCACTTTTTAAAATTTGCTTATTATCCGATGTAAATCCATTTTTCTCACAAATTACAGGTATTTCTTGAAATTCAGACACATTTATAATAATAAGACATTTATCTTTAATTTTTTCCTTATAAACTTGACAGGTTATCTTAGGGTCCGAATATTTATGGATATAATCATTAATCTTAGTTTGGTTGAAAGACTTAAAATCTTTTTCTGAAACCCCAATAAATTCAAACGTTTCATCCTTTACCCCAATTATAATTCTCCCGCCATCTTGCGTATTGGACATTGCAAGAATATCCTTAACTATGTTTAATTTATCCTTGTTAGAAGGGTCATCCCAATTAAGACATTCTTTATAATCTAAATTTTTCGTTTCTGTCTTCTGTTCTAATAACCGTTTTATGTCTTCTTCCTTTATTCCTTCAATCATTATTTCTTCCTGTTCTTCCTGTTATTTTCCCCTCATTATTGTACTATCCACAATATCTATTCATTCTTTTCTTTCCGGAAATCATTTTTACGCTTAGATTTTTTTATTCCATATATAACAATAAACTGCCAAATCACTTTTGTGATAATTTCAAATTCTTATTCAATCCGGAATCTATCCTTTTAACAGCCGCAAATAATCCTTTTGCGTTTCTTTTAACGCCCTTGCTATAAACCTTACAAAATCCCTATGATCAGTATGTGCCTTCTCTATTTTCTGGATATACTCTCCACGCAAAACAGGAGGAATGAGGGCTATAACATATCCTTTTTGTAAAAAAATCAAATTCATTAAAAGCCGGGCGACCCTTCCATTCCCATCGATAAAAGGATGAATAAATACAAATTCCTTGTGTACCAAAGCAGCATATTCTACAGGATGATAATTCTTGGCTAATTCTTCCAATCTACCTACAAATTTTTCCATAAGCAGAGGAACCTTTTCAGGAATGGGAAGACTATATTGAGAACCGGATATAAAAACTCTTTCTTTTCTATATTTACCGGCTTCCTTTTCACTAATACGCTTGTAAAAAAGTTTGTGTAATTTTTTAATACTCCCTTCGGTAAGAAAAGCTTTTTTTTTCACTAATTGATACATAAAATCATAAGCTTCACTGTGCCCCAACGCCTCATAATAATCTTTAATCGGCTTACCGCCAATAGTTATTCCATCCTCCAAAATCACCTTAGTCTCTGTCTCAGTCAAGGAATTTCCTTCTAAAGCATTGCTGGTATAAGTCAAACCTATTCTATAATATTCTTTAAATTCTCTAAACAAATGTTTCGATAACGGTCGAAAAGCATCAATTTCTTTTTGCAAAACATCTATCTCGTCAAATATTTTCATTATTTATTCCTATCTCCGCCCTAGTAAAGTCAAAAATGTTTTATTTTTTGGTAGTCGCCCACCTAAGGCGGACATTTTTGTATAATAATTTCTTCTAAGTCAAAATCCAACAAACCTTTAAACACATACTCTTCCTAAGTATCAATTAAACCTTTTAAGGTAATATGTGTTTCCTTTCCCCACGCAGGCTAAAGCCTGCGGCTACCACATAAAAATCTTATGATACAGTCTTTTCCTTAGATTTCCTTAAAATCTTCCATTATTTTTTGAAATTTAGGCTTGATTTCCGGAATTTCTTTTTTCACCGTGTCCCAAACAATCTCTAATTTAACACCGAAATACTCATGGATTAGTTTGTTTCTCATCCCTGCAATATTTTTCCAGGGAATTTCCGGATATTTTTTCTCTATTTCTTCCGGAATATTCTTAACCGCTTCGCCGATAATCTCTAAACCTCTTACAACTGCAAAGACAGTTTTATCATCTTTACTAAATTCATCGAAATTCATATTCTCCGTAAATTTGCTTACCTTATTCATTGCATCTAAGATATCTTCAATATAATCACCATACTCCCTTTTCATAAATAAACGACCTCCTTGAGGATATGCTTCCCTATCCGTGGTTTTAAAACTCCTTTCATTACAAGATCAACCTTAATACCTAAAATATTACTTAAGTAATTTTCCAGTTCTACAAACATTAACAACCCTATACTTTTTTCAAATTCCACAAGTATATCTAAATCACTACTTTCTTTTGCCTCCGACCTCAAATATGAACCAAATATGCCCATACCTTTTACTCCATATTTCTCCCTCAAAAATTTCTTGTTTTCCTCAAGAATCTTTTTTATTTCACTAAGGTTTTTCATAATCTTCCCTTTATCATTATGTAATTTTTAGTAGTTTTATCCTCTTAACAATATCTTATGAAATTTCGCCCACAAAATCAAGATATTATTTACCTCGTTTGTAAGACTTTTAAAATGACCTTTCTAACGGGTACGGGTATATCCATTGAGTTTTTGGAAGTTTTTTAATTATTTTTAATTATTTTTTCAACTTCTTCTTTTGCTTCTTTCAATCCAACATTCTTTATTTCACGATATAATTTAATTGCTTCTATCATATAGCCTTCATTCACCAGTTTTTTTACATCATTTAGAGTTCCTGTTCCTTTTTTGGGATAAAGCCCAATTTTTCTTAATTTGCTTATTTTGTTTTGTGCAATAATAAAGGCACTGACTAATACAAAAATTATTACTATGACTATGTATAATAATGTCATTTGCCTCCTCCATAATTTAATTTTTCCAACTCTTTAATCATTTGCCTCATTATAAAAGATTTTTCTGCTCTTCCAGAACCGGTTATTATAATAATTATTTCATTTTTATCCATTTTGTCAACTATATTAGGTAAAATTTATAAATTTTGCCTAATATGCTCTGTTAAATATAACAATATTATAAAAAACATATTTTTATAACACCTTCCAATATCCACCTTTATCAGAGCCTACCCTTTTAAGTAATCCTTTTTGTTTTAGTTTAGCAATATTCTTATCAATGGCTGTCGTACTAATACCAATCTTATCCGACAATTCTCTTTTGGAAATATAGGGATTTATTTTTACCAAATCTAATATTTTCTTTTGACTTTCTACCAACCCATCTACCAACCCATCTACCAACCTTTTCTGACGACCTGTTCTGACTTTTTCTTCCTTCACCTCTGCCATCTTCAAATATTCTCTGCTTTGTTTAAAAACAATATAAAAATGGGTATCCGTGTATTCTATTTTTGGGTAAGGACAATTATCTCTTTCACAAATATCCTTCATTCTCTTCATACCCAACCCAATTTTTTCGCCAAAATGAATACGCAAAAATAAATCTGCAATAAGATGATTTCTTCTAAAAATAGTTTTACCTAAAATAAACTTCTTTGGCTTAACCCAAATGTTCTCAAGCTGAATTTTGTCAGGAAAAAATTTTAATATATTATTATGCCCATGCTCAAAATAATCTTTGTGCATCACAGAGTTTATAACTGCTTCCCTCATTGCCTCGAAAGAGTATTCATAAATATTTTCTCGCTGAGGCTTACCTGTAATTTTATAGGCTACCTTTGCATATAATTTTACAAAATCCATAACCTGCTCAACAACTTCAAATAGCCCACCTGTTATTTCTTTCCTATCAATTATATCTACGCCTTCTTTGTCTTTGAAAAGGACTACAGTAAAGACTGACCAGGGAATTAACTTCTGCGGATCCTTAGCAAAGAATAGAATTCCGGCATTGCTAAAATAAATTCTTCTTCCCTGAGTTTCTACCACTCCTAAATTGAAAAGAATTCTTTCGGTGGATAAAGTCTTAGAAAGACCGGCAAATTCTAAAAATTTATTTAATCCCTCTCTATTAAAGTCTTTTGGATATTTAAATTTTGTATTTATTAGCTCATCAAATCTCACCTTTCCTTCTGATTTAAAGAACTCTAAAATTTCGCTTCTGGTCATCTTTTGAGAATTTGAGCCGATTCTTTTATGAAATCCGGACGAACACCTATAAGGCTTATCTTTTCCTTCTTTTACTTTTATAATTAAAATATTTTCTAACGACTCAATGCTAACTTTTATAGTCGGGTCACAATTTCTAACAATATTTTGAACATCAGATTTTAATCTATTCGTTATCCTTAACCCTTTAATTTTACCCTCATCGGTCACTCCTAAAAATAATTTTCCTCCGGAAGAATTAGCAAAAGCAACAAACTCTTTTTCGATACCTGACAAGCTTTCTTTAAATTCTATGAAATATCCTTCGCCCTCTTTTAGAATTAGAGCAAGCTCTTTTTTATCCATTTTATCAACCTTATTCGTCAAAATTTATAAATTTTGCCTAATATACTCTGTTATATATACTAATATCATAAAAAATATTCTCTATCAATGTAAACTTGAAATTATAATCGGTTTTTATAAAAAATTTTCGAATATCAAACATGTTATATCAATTTTACTGTTTTTTTCCATCTTTGTTTTTTTTGTCCTCACATTGTTTTAAAAAAATTTCTATCACTATTTTTTCTTCACTTGACAAAGAATTATCCTCCTTGAACTTTTCTGCTAATTTTTGGAATTCTGCAAGATTGTAAATTAGATTAAGTTCTTCGGATTTAAAAATAAAACCCAATGAAGAGTTTTTCTTTGTATAGTAACTAATAAATTTAATAAACTTTTTGGCATCATCTTTAATAAGTGAAAAAACATAATTATTTACAGTTTCATTATTATCTCCTGTAAACATCTTCCAATTAGTTGCCCACTGGTATAAGACAAAAACCCAATCTCTTTCTTCTGGTAATTCCTCAAAAATATCCTTTTTCCCATCAACAAAATATTTTTTTAATCGGTTTGCCACGATATCTTGCATCTGTCTAATTTCTACTGAACTATAAGTCTTTTCCGTTTTACAAGAATATACAATATCAACAGCGAAAGGGAAATCTGAAATATTGGTAATAACTTCTTTTAATATAGCCTGCCTTTCATTCTTGTCTGTTTTCTTATTAATTAGATGTAATAGAAAACTTTCACTTCTATCACCTCCATCGCTTAAGGAACCCCCTATACCCTTTCTATGAAATTTATCAACATTCTTATAAATAACCCTTACTATATCGGGAACTATCTCTTCCTGTATTTTATCCATAGACAATATAAGTTTATTAAAAAAATCCGGTAATTTTTCTTTGTTTTTCATATAAAAAATACTTTTCTCAATAATATTTTCCCTCTCAGTTTTTTCTGCTGAATGCCACAATTTTAGAGTTGTTTTCATATATTCATCAGATATTTCTAATGAAGGCACTTTCAACATAAAGTAATTTCTGAAATATTTAGGATTCGTAATTCGTTGTTTTAGGATGTCATTTCCATAGGTCGCTCTATATTCACGAAAAGCATTTCCCACTTCAACAAAGAAGATGGTCTTCAATAATTCTTCTAAAATTTTTTCTTCTTTTTCATTTTTAACTATATCTTCGATATGTGTCTTAATCTCTGAATATCTTTCTTCATCTGTGAGAGAAATAAGAGGAGACACAAAATAATCCGAATTACTCCCGTCCAAATGAATATAAAACCAAGGCTTTTGCCAAATATCGTTATAAACATTTGGATAAAAATTTCTAATTACCTCTAAAATAAAGAAATCGCTTAAATTCACCTCACTTTTGATTGGCGAAAGTGTTGAATATATACCATTTAAAAACCTTTTCACCTGACGCAAAGTCTTAAATAATTTACCGATTTGCGTTTGGTAAATAGAATTAAACTCCTTATAAAATCTTTCTTTATCTTCTTGACTAATCCCAATTACATCAAAAAAATTATTTTTAGATGTTTTCCAAAATCCTACAACTTTAGTTTTTTTCTTTTTATCGGTTATAAAATCAAAATCTTTTTCTGTAATACCGACCTTAAACTTAAGAACTTTTTCCTTTGGATCAACAAATATATCCATCCAATTCTCATTTGAATATTTCAGAATAATATCTGTAAATGATTTTCGGTAAATACTACCGTCGAGATGAATATCCAAAAACTGAACAAGAGCTCTTTGTTCAACTGCCGGTAACGAAATAGGTTTCTGTACAATTTTTTCTAAGAATTCCGAGGCAACATTTAACAAATTCTGAATTATAACGGGATCAAAACTTAAAATAAAAATTGTATTTTTAAATTTTACATTAAGACGGATAAGTTTAAAAACAAGTAAAATTTCTTTTGCCTGAAGTCTATCAATATCATCAATAAAGATAATAATTTTCTTTTCTGTCTGATCTATATATGATTGAATTCTTTGTTGGGTTTCCTCTATAGACTCCTCCATATGAGAAAAGTCCATTTTTATTCCTGCTTGGGACACCCCCAAAGAAATTAGATTATGATACTTTGTAAAAGTTTCTTCAAGATTGGGAAAGATAAATTTTTTACTAAGAGTTTGTTCAATCTGTTTATAAAAAGCAGTTAAAACTGCTTTTTCATTTCCAAAATACCACGGATTAAAATTTACAACTAAAAAATCATCCTTCTCTTCAATCTTATCCCTCAATAAGTTGAGGACCGATGTTTTACCCTCACCCCATTTCCCATTTAATCCAAAGACAAAAGAATCCTCAAATTCCAACTTTATAATGTTCTGATATAAATTTTCAATAAAATCTTCTCTTCCCAATAAATCCTGCTCAGTAGACTTGATAGGTTCATCAATCAGTGAATAATTATCTACAGGGGTAACCTCTGGGGTTCTTTCTTTTTTCTTACAAACTAAAATAAAAACACCCCCGAAAAGTATTGATATAATATTAATCCCGGCAAATATATTAAATTTTGAGGATGAATCAGGAATATACTTTTTTTGAAATATAAAAATTAATAAAGCAGAAAAAACAATAAAGAAAATTATAACAAAGGGATAAATACAGGGTGGTTTTTTTAATTCATAGGTATTTTTACATCTTTGCCACAAATCTTGTGCCTCTCCCCATGAATATATGATAAAAATGAATACAAGGGCTGTTACTGCAATAAAAGGTCCCCAGATGTCTATATTTAAAAATTTTTTTATACATTCCAGATTTATTAAAACAGGAAACAACAAAAACACAAAAAATATTGACATCAATCCCACAACACAAAAATTCCGAATGTTTTTTAAAATATAATCTATAAATTTCTTCATTTTTAATTATCTATTCAATTATTTTTTTATCTTCTTTGTCTGATTTTTTTTATTTTTAAATTTTATCATCAAATATTTAGCTATTTCTCATCTAATCCAAATCTTAATTCCAATTGTGGATTTTGAGACTTTGCTTCCGCTAATATCTTTTGCACCAAAGAAATCGCATCGGAGAAACATTTATCTGCTTCAGATTTCGATAAAAGCACCCCCGCCTCATAAGTCATTCTATTGCGTTTTCTACGCATTGTTTCAAACCGCTCTGTTAGATTCTTATATTTGCTTCCTAAAACAACACTGGTTATTTCTACTACAGTTTTATGTTGTGCTCCATCATCCGGTCTATAGCCCTTTAACAGAAGCAATGCCCGTCTTGCCCTTTAACATCGCCATATAAGCTAACAAATAAGCCGCTCTCTGGGCAGTGTGGATATCTTTTTGGCTTCCTCAAGGTCAAATACCGCCTGTCTTAACAAAGCTTCTACCTGAATAATACCTGCTTTTTGTTTTTTTACTTTACCTTCTTTCTCCAGTTTTTTAATAAGCTTATTTATCATTCAATTTCCCTTTTAAAATTATTATTTTATCTTTAAGAATTATGTTTAAAAATCCACCTTCTTTTTTTCTTTCTTTATTAAATTCTTTTTTTGTATAAAAAGTAAAATTAATTTCTCTGTTTAATCTTGATTCTAAAATACGAATCCGGCTAATAAATTTATCCTGAGGAAATTTGCCCACTAAAACTAAGTCCACATCGGACATCCTCTTTTCTTTATCTTTTGCATATGAACCATAAATAAAAGCAAAGGATATCCCTTTATATTGAGAAACTAAATCTTTCAAGCTCCCCTGGATACCTTCTGTTTTAAAAATAATCTTTTTTAGTTCTTTATACAGACAATAAGCTTTATTGGGAGAATAAAATTTTATTCTTCCTTTTGAAAAGGAATTATATATGCCTTCTTCTTCCAATTTCCTGAGTTCTCTGGAAAGATTCCCGGCATCTTCATCAATAAGACCAGCTAATTCTCTGACATAATAATTTTCATCGGGATGGGTAAAGGAATAGGTTAATAATTTTTTTCTTAATTTTGTTTTAAATAACAAAGACATCTTTTAAAAAACCTCTTTTTGTTGTATAATTTACATCAAACAATGTAAATTATACAACAAAAAACATATTAATTCAACTCATATTTTTTATTATATTAAAGAAGCTTTCGAATATTAACCAAGTCAAGTTTGTTCTTTATTCCGTCAAAAACCGGTCGTTGTCTCTAATGAACTACCCTGTGGCAGAGACCACAGGGTATCAACAACCTAAAATAATCGTAATTGCACTGCTTCTGGCTTATACCCTTGACCCTTAATATATTTTTCAACCACTATCCAATTCCCTCTTTCTCCTACTGTCCCTACA
>JAUVLC010000066.1 GCA_030595925.1 Clostridia bacterium
AGCGAAAGTCCGCCAATCTTTAAGGCGGATGCCTTGATACCTTTGTGCCTTTTCTTTTTTCTTTTTTGTTTTTGTTTTTATTCTTTGTCTGTTATCTGTAATCTATGGACTGTGGACTATCGACTATAGATTGTCTTTTAACCGTCTTTTATTTTAAGCAGAAAAAATAATTTTAAAAAAATAAATTTTTTTCTTGACAAGATTTTCGTAATTTGATATATTAAGAAACCTTTGAAAATTGCGTACATTTTTTAATCAAAGACAGTAGGTTCTTCCCGGAGTTTAAGTGTCGGGGGGGTAATTTTGCCTACCGAGATAAAGGGAAAAAATAAAAGCTTCCTTTATAGTTTTGAGGAAGTTTTTTTTTATAAGAATGACTTGTATTTTGGTTATGATTATTTTTTAGGGGAATGAGGGGAATTATGATAAAGACAAGAAAAGAAAAAGAAATGTTTGTTTCTTCTTTAAATGGAAAATTTAAAGATGTTAATAGTTTTTTACTGATTGATTACAAAGGGTTGAATGTCGAAGAAATAAATGAGTTGAGAAGGGATTTGAAGAAGATAGAATCTGAATATAAAGTAGTAAAGAATACTTTGACCAGATTGGCGTTAAATGGTTTACCCTTTGATGATTTAAGTAATTACTTGCAAGGTCCCACTGCTTTGGCAATGCCTTTTTCACAAAAAACTAAAATGGATGAAACATTGGTGGCAATGTCTAAGTTCTTAGTAACTTTTGCTAAAACCCATAAACAATTGACGATAAAAGCGGGTTTATTAAATGGTAAATTAATTGAACCTTCAGGAATTGAAAAATTATCTAAATTGCCGTCCCGAGAAGCGCTTCTAAGTCAATTAGCGGGTGGATTACAAGCTCCTATTGCGGGGTTGGTAAGCACGTTAAATCAATTGATTGCTAAATTGGTGTATGGGTTAAAGGCTGTTATGGAAAAGAAACAAGAAGAGGCATAGGGAAAGTTGTCGTGGTATTGTAGTATTATAGTGAATAAATGGAAAATGTAGTCATATTTAAAACGAGGGGAGGAGAAAAAAATGCCAACAAAAACAATGAGCAAGGAAGACTTTTTAGAGGCTATAGGGAAAATGACTGTTTTAGAAGTTGCGGATTTAGTAAAAGCAATGGAAGAAAAGTTTGGAGTAAGTGCGGTAGCTGCTGCTGCACCTGCGGCTGTTGTAGCCGGAGAAACTGCTTCAGCATTGGAGGAAGAGAAAACAGAGTTTACGGTTCTTTTAGCGGGAATAGGAGATAAGAAAATTCAGGTAATTAAAGCAATCAGAGAAGTTACCAGTTTGGGCTTGAAAGAAGCTAAAGAACTAGTGGAAAGTGCTCCCAAAGCTATAAAAGAAGGAATTTCTAAAGAGCAGGCAGAAGAGATAAAAGCGAAGCTCTCCGAAACAGGTGCCACAATAGAAATTAAATAATTCTATTGGAAGATTTCAATGGAAAAATTAGTTAAGAAGACAGTATCGTCATGATAAGGGCAGTTTTTTTGCATGAAAGCGAATAAAAAAATGTTTTTGCTTGACTTCTAATCAGGGATTGAATATAATAAAAACTTATGTAAATGACTATTCCCGATTGAATTTGTTTTTTGTTGAGATAAAATAGCGAAAAAAGTAATGTTATGGATCAGGAATATAATTTGTTGTTAAATTTTTTTTGTTTTTAAAAAAATAAAAAAGGAAGATTTGAAAATGCCACAAAAAAGTCTCAATTTTTCTAAAAGCCGTTCGTTAATGGAACTGCCTGATTTGTTAGAAATGCAGAAAAAATCATTTATTGAGTTTCTACAGAGATATATAGATCCGGCAAAAAGAAAAACACAGGGATTACAGATGGCTTTTAAAGATGTCTTCCCTATTATCAATGCTGATGAAACATTGACCCTTGAATTCCTTGATTATTCTTTTGGGAACCCTCGGTATAGCGAAAATGAATCTATTGAAAAGGACATCACCTATTCGGTTCCTTTGAAAGTGAGAGTGCGGTTGTTACTAAAGGAAAAAGGCAGTACTGTGATAAAAGAGATTTCTGAACAGGAAGTTTTTATAGCTGAAATGCCTTTGATGACAGACAGAGGTTCTTTTGTTATCAACGGAGCAGAAAGAGTTATCGTTAGTCAATTACATCGTTCGCCGGGGGTTATTTTCGAAGAAGATGAAGAAGGAAAAATTTCTTCTTACGGAAAAAAATTGTATTCAGCTCGCATTATTCCTTATCGGGGAGCATGGGTAGAATTTGGATTTGATATTAACAATCTATTATATGTACATATTGATAAAAAAAGAAAAATTTTGGCGACGGTTTTATTAAAGGCATTAGGGATGGAAAAAAAATCCGACATATTAAGTGTTTTTTATGAAACCGAAGTATTATTGATTGCGAGTATACATTCCGACGCATTGATAGGAAAATTGTTGGCCGAAGATATCGTAGAAAAAAAATCGGGAGAAATAATCCAGGAAGCAAATAAGGTCATAACTGCTGAAATTGTTAATGAAATAAAAAAAAGGAAGATAAAAAGGGTAAAAGTAGTAAAATGGGATGTTTCACAGAAAAAAGATGTAGCCATATCTAATACTTTAGCTAAAGATACAGTAGAAAATAAGAAGGAAGCGGTTTTTGAGATTTACCGGAAATTGCGTACTCAGGAGTTTATTACTCCGGAACAAGCGGAAAATTATTTAGAAAATTTGGTATTTAAAAATGTTAAAAAATATGATTTGGGCAAGGTTGGCCGATATAAAATTAATAAAAAGTTAAGTTTTATTTTTGAGCATCTTGAGCAGATGAAAGAAAACAACTTCAAAATTCCTCCGAAAACAAGGAGAACTTTATGTAGAGAAGATATAATTGCTACAATCAAATATCTCGTTGCGTTGAATAGTGGTGTTATCAACGCAGTAGACGACATTGATCATTTAGGAAATCGGCGGGTACGTTCTGTAGGCGAATTATTGGAAAATCAGATACGGATTGGTTTGTCGCACATGAGCCGTTTAATAAAAGAGAAAATGAATATAGGAAATGTGGGTGTTATCACTCCCCGGACATTGATTAATTCTGCTCCTGTAGTGGGAATACTAAGAAAATTTTTTGGAACATCCCAATTATCGCAGTTTATGGATCAAACTAACCCTTTGGCGGAAATAACCCATAAAAGAAGGTTGTCTGCTTTAGGTCCGGGAGGATTAAATCGTAAAAGAGCAGGGTTTGAAGTAAGAGATGTTCATTACACTCACTATGGGAGGCTTTGTCCTATAGAAACGCCGGAAGGTCCGAATATCGGATTAATTGCTTCTTTGGCTTCTTATGCCCGGATTAATGAATACGGACTTATAGAGAGTCCTTATAAAGAAGTAAGCAATAAGAAAGTGTCAAATAAGATAGAATATCTTACAGCTGATAGAGAAGACTCTTTTGTAGTAGCACAGGCTAATGTTCCTTTGGATAAAGAAGGAATGATTGTTTCCGGTTTGGTGTCTGCACGTCACAAAGGGGATTTTCCGATGGTTGTTCCTAAAAGAGTTAATTATATGGATATTTCTCCTATGCAGGTAATGAGTGTTTCTGCTTCTTTAATTCCTTTTTTAGAACATGATGATGCTAATCGTGCTTTGATGGGTTCTAATATGCAAAGACAGGCGGTTCCCTTGCTTATTACTGAATCTCCATTAGTGGCTACAGGGATGGAAGGGAGAGTGACTAAAGATTCCGGAGCTACTGTTATCGCCAAAAAAGAGGGGAAAGTTATTAGTGTTACTGCCGATAGAATTATAATTTGGAATGAAGATAAAGAAATAGACGTATATAGGTTGAAGAAATTTCTCCGGTCTAATCAGGATACCTGTATTAATCAGTTTCCAATAATTGAAAAAGGGGAGAGAATAAGAAAAGGTCAGGTTATTGCGGATGGTCCGGCTATTTCTAAGGGAAAAATTGCTTTAGGGAAAAATGTTTTGGTTGCTTTTATGCCGTGGGAAGGATACAATTTTGAAGATGCTATATTAATAAGTGAGAGATTAGTAAAACAGGATGTTTTTTCTTCTGTTCATATTCAGGAATTTGAAACAGAAGCAAGAGATATTAAGATAGGAAGCGAAGAGATTACCAGGGATATCCCTAATGTTTCGGAAGAAGCGTTAGCTAATTTAGATGAACGGGGGATAATTAGAGAAGGGGCAGAGGTAAATCCGGGAGATATTTTAGTAGGAAAGGTAACCCCGAGGGGAGAAATTCAAACAACTCCGGAAGAAAGATTATTGAAGGTTATTTTCGGGAAAAAAGCGGAAGATGTTCAGGATGCTTCTTTGTGTGTTCCTCCGGGTGTTTCGGGGAAAGTACTGGATGTTAAAGTCTTTACCCGAAAAGAAAAAAGAGGGAAAAGGGAAGAAAACAAGATTATTAAAAACTTAGAAGAATACTATAAAAAAGAAATAGCTGAATTAAGGATACAAAGAGATAAGAAAGTTGCTCATTTAGAAGCAAATGTTAAAAAACGAATAATCCGCCAGAATGAAGCGAAACCGGAAATAGAAAAAATAAAGATTTTTACGGAAGCACAGATAGCAGAGTTAAAAAATGATAAAAAAAGAAAAACCGATAATGTTAAAATGGGGGATGATTTAGCCATATCTGTGAATATGTTGGTTAAAGTGTTTTTGGTAACCAAGAGAAAAATTATGGTTGGAGATAAAGTAGCGGGGAGACACGGGAATAAGGGGGTAATAGCTAAGATATTACCCGAAGAAGATATGCCTTATTTATTGGACGGAACATCGGTAGATGTAGTTTTAAGTCCTTTATCCGTTCCTTCCCGAATGAATGTAGGGCAAATTTTAGAACTTATGTTGGGTTGGGCCGGGAAGATTTTGGACACTGAAATGGTTACTCCCATTTTTGACGGAGCCCGGGAAGAAGATATAATTGAGCAGATAAAAAGAGCTAAACAAAAATTGAGAGAAGCAGGGGTAGCCGAAAAATATTTACCTACGGATGATTGCAGGATTACTCTTTATGATGGGCGTACAGGGGAACCTTTTTTTGAGAAAGTTGCGATAGGATATATGTATATACTTAAACTTGCTCATCTGGTAGAAGATAAAATACATGCCCGTTCTACAGGTCCTTATTCTTTAATTACCCGGCAACCGTTGGGTGGGAAGGCACAGTTTGGAGGACAGCGTTTTGGGGAAATGGAGGTGTGGGCGGTAGAAGGATATGGAGGGGCTTATATATTACAAGAGTTTTTGACGGTAAAGAGCGATGATGTTCCGGGGCGGACAAAGATGTATGAATCTATTATAAAAGGTGAAGCTGCTCAGCCCCCGGGAATTCCGGAATCTTTTCGGGTGTTAGTCAGAGAATTACAGAGTTTGGGATTGAATGTGGAGTTATTAAAAGAAAAAGGAACAAAACAGAAATAAATTTCAGGGAGAAAAAGGATGTCGCGAAAAAAAGCGAAGGAACGTATATCAGAAAATTTTTTAGATTTCGATTCTATTAAATTATCTATTGCTTCTCCGGAGAAAATAAAACAATGGTCTTTTGGGGAAGTAAAGAAGCCTGAAACGATAAATTATCGCACTTTTAAGCCGGAACGGGATGGATTGTTTTGTGAGAGAATATTCGGTCCTGTGCGGGATTGGGAATGCAATTGTGGAAAATATAAATGGATAAAACATAAAGGAGTAATTTGTGATCGATGCGGAGTGGAAGTTACGGAGTCTAAAGTAAGAAGAGAACGGATGGGACATATTGATTTGGCTGCTCCGGTGAGTCATATTTGGTTTTTGAGAAAGGCACCTTCACGGATAGGTGTTTTGTTGAATATGAAGTTAGGAGAAGTAGAAAGGATTATTTACTATGCTAGTTATATAGTTGTTGATCCCGGGTCTACTCCTTTAAAGAAAAAACAGCTTTTAAGTGAAGAAGAATTTCAAAAAAATAAAAAGGAATTTGGAAACAAATTCAAAGTGGGAATTGGGGCTAAAGTAATTAAGGAATTGTTATCCGGGATTGATGTAAATAAACTGTCTAAAGAATTGAGAAATAAAATTAAAGGCGATAAATCCGTGGCAGTAAAAAACCGTTTAATTAAACAGCTAAGGGTAGTTGATGGATTTGTTAAATCAGGAAATAGACCGGAGTGGATGATTTTGACTTCTATTCCTGTTATCCCTCCTGATTTGCGTCCTTTGGTTCCTTTGGATGGTGGACGTTTTGCTTCTTCCGATTTAAATGATTTATATCGTAGAATTATAAATCGTAATAATCGATTGAAGCTTATTGAAAATCTAAAAGCCCCGGAAGTAATGATTTTTAATGAAAAAAGACTATTACAGGAAGCCGTAGATGCTTTGTTTGAAAATGGGGCAAGAAGAAAAGTAGTAACGGGAGCGGGAGGGCGTCCTTTAAAATCTTTGTCTGATGTTCTTAAAGGAAAACAGGGACGATTTCGTCAGAATTTATTGGGTAAAAGGGTAGATTATTCGGGAAGGTCTGTAGTGGTGATTGGTCCCAATTTAAAAATAGGACAGTGTGGTTTACCTAAAGAAATGGCTTTGGAGCTTTTTAAACCATTTATTCTTAAAGAATTGTTGGGTAAAGGTTTTGCTTCTTCACTGAAAGGAGCAAAAAAAATGTTGGAGCGAACCAGTCCGGAAGTATGGGATGTTTTGGAGGAAGTGACGAAGAATCATCCTGTACTTTTAAATCGTGCCCCTACACTTCATCGTTTGGGAATTCAGACTTTTGAACCTGTATTGATTGAAGGAAAGTCGATTCAATTGCATCCTCTTGTCTGTACGGCATTTAATGCGGACTTTGATGGAGACCAAATGGCGGTACATGTTCCCTTATCTCTGGAAGCGCAAATGGAAGCAAGGGTTTTAATGTTGGCCAGCAATAATATTTTATCACCTTCTAATGGGAAATCTATTGTGACACCTTCTCAGGATATGGTACTGGGATGTTGTTATCTAACCAAAGAAAAAAAGGGTGATTTAGGAAATGGCAAAATATTTGCTTGCAATGAAGAAGCGTTAAGTGCTTATGATAATAAAAAATTAAGTTTGCATGCTAAAATAAAAATTAGGGTTTCATCAGGTGAATTATTAGAAACTACTGTGGGCCGAGTTATTTTTAATAGAATTGTTCCCTCTGAAATGGGATTTATAAATAAAATTGTTAAGAAAAAAGATTTGGGACGATTGGTAGAGCTTTGTTTTAAAAAGTTGGGCACGTATAAAACAACCTTGTTGTTGGATAACATAAAAAGGTTGGGTTATAAATATGCAACGTTGGCGGGAATATCTATTTCTTTAAGAGATATGAAGACCCCTAAGATTAAAAACGAATTAATTAATGTGGCCAAAACAGAAGTGAAAGAAATTGAAACGCAGTATAAAAAAGGATTTATTACTGATACGGAACGATATAATAAAGTAATTGACATTTGGACTCATGTTACTGATAAAATTTCTAATGTTATGTTTGATGGGTTAAGAGAAGAAGAAGAAAATGATGGTCCTGATTTGCCCAAGTTTAATCCTATTTATATGATGGCTGATTCAGGAGCGAGAGGAAGCAGACAACAGATTAGACAGTTGGCCGGGATGAGAGGTTTAATGGCTAAACCTCAAAAGAAAATTACCGGACAGATAGGAGAGATTATAGAATCGCCTATTGTGGCTAATTTTAGAGAGGGATTAACGGTTTTGGAATATTTTATTTCTACTCATGGGGGAAGAAAAGGGTTGGCTGATACGGCTTTAAAAACAGCGGATGCAGGTTATTTAACCCGGAGATTGGTAGATGTCGCTCATGATGTAGTAGTAAATACATATGATTGTGGGACGATAAACGGAATAAAAGTGGGGGCTTTACAGGAAGGGGATGAAGTAGTAGAGTCTTTAATGGAACGGATAGTAGGCAGAGTAAGTTTGGATAATGTAGTAAATCTTTTAACGGATGAAATAATTATTACTGTTGGCGAACTGATTTCTGAGAAAAAAGCTAGAGAAATCGAAAAGGCCGGTATTGAGAAAATAAGGATTCGTTCTGTTTTAACCTGTGAAGCGAAACAAGGTGTTTGTGCTAAATGTTATGGAGTAAACTTGGCGACGGGAAAGGAAGTAGGGATAGGGGAAGCTGTGGGAATTATTGCAGCCCAGTCTATCGGAGAGCCGGGAACTCAGCTTACTTTGAGAACTTTTCATATAGGGGGAACAGCCAGCCGGGTTATTTTGCGTTCTTCCGTGCAAACGAAGAAAGAAGGAAAACTAAAATTTTCTAACATTAAGAGCATAAAAAACAAAGAAGGGCAATGGGTTGTTGTTAGTCGCAATGGAGAAATAATTATTAGAGAATCCGGTAGTAGTAAAGATAAAGAGCATTATTATGTTCCTTATGGAGCGAAATTAAAAGTTCGGGAAGGGAAACAGGTGAAAAAAGCAGAATTGATTGCAGAATGGGATCCCTATAGTTTACCTATTGTTTCTGAATTTAGTGGAAAAATAAAACTGGTGGATGTTGAAGAAGGCATAACTGTCCACAAAGAAATAAATAGAATTACGGGTTTGGAAGAAAGAGTAATTATTAGTTATAAAACAGAAAAGCTTCAACCTCGAATTACTATTGTGGATAAGAAAAAGAAAGAGCTGATTGCTTATCCGTTACCGGTAGATACTCATATTGATGTCTATGACGGAGCTGAGGTGTTTCCCGGAGATGTTTTAGCAAAGATTCCGCAGGAAGTGTCAAAGACCAGAGATATTACCGGAGGGTTACCCCGGGTAGCTGAATTATTTGAAGCACGCAAACCTAAAAATTGTGCACTTATTTCTGAAATTGACGGCAGGGTACACTTAGGTACTACTACTAAGGGAGTGATGAAAATAGTAATTGAAAATCAATCAGGGATGACGCGTGAATACATTGTTCCTCACGGCAAACATCTGGTGATTTATGAGGGGGATCAGGTAAGAGTAGGAGAGCCTTTGACTGACGGGTCTGTAAATCCCCATGATATATTGAGAGTAAAAGGAGATAAGGAAGTTCAGGAATACTTAGTTAATGAAATACAAGAGGTTTATCGCCTGCAGGGGGTAGTTATCAATGATAAACACATTGAAGCAATTGTACGACAAATGTTACTTAATGTAAGAATTGAAAAAAGTGGGGATACCGAATTATTAGCGGGCGAGGTAATAAATAAATTTAAGTTTCAGGAAGAGAATAAAAAAGTAGAAAAGAAACAAGGGGAACCGGCTGTGGCGTATTCTATACTTTTGGGAATAACAAAAGCTTCCTTATCCAGTGAAAGTTTTATTTCCGCTGCTTCTTTTCAGGAGACTACCCGGGTTTTAACCGAAGCTGCCGTGCAAGGGCAGAAAGATTGTTTGCGGGGTTTGAAGGAAAATATTATTATCGGACATCTCATTCCAGCCGGTACAGGTATATTGGCGAGAAAGAACGGTTAAAAGATAGATAAAGGAGAAAAGATTATGCCGACGATTAATCAGTTAGTTTCTAAGGGAAGAAAAAAGATGAAGAAAAAAGAAAGGACCCCTGCTTTGTCTAATTCACCTCAAAGGAGAGGTGTATGCATAAGGGTTTATACTACTACCCCTAAAAAACCAAATTCAGCATTGCGTAAAGTAGCACGGGTAAAGTTGACTAGTGGAGTGGAAGTGACTGCTTATATCCCGGGTATTGGGCATAATTTACAAGAACATTCTATTGTAATGATTAGGGGTGGAAGGGTTAAGGATTTGCCGGGAGTGCGTTATCATATTATAAGGGGAGTGATGGACACTACCGGGGTAGCAGATAGAAAACAGGCTCGGTCTAAATATGGATCTAAGTCTCCTAAGAAAAAAGGTTCAAAATAGCGTGTTTTTAAGAAACAAATTTTTTGGTGTAAATAGGAAGGGAGGAAAAAGTGTCTAGAAAAGCAAAAAAAACAAGGGTAAAAAGAGAGACGGTTCCGGATTATAAATATAATAGTTTAATGGTGAATCACTTCATTAAAAACATAATGAAATCAGGAAAAAAAAGCGTTGCTGAGGCAATATTTTATAATGCTATGGATATTATTAAAGGAAAAGCAAAAGATGATCCGATGCAGGTTTTAGGGCGTGCTATGGAAAATGTAAAGCCCCTCCTGGAAGTGAAGTCCCGCAGAGTGGGAGGAGCGACATATCAGGTGCCGATAGAAGTAAGTCCCCGTCGTTCCGTTTCTATTGCTATACGATGGATTAACAATTATGCATTGGCGCGAACGGGAAAGTCTTTTGCGGAAAGATTAGCGGAAGAATTGATTGAGGCTGCCCGCAATCAGGGTGCGGCAGTGAAAAAGAAAGAGGATACGCATAAAATGGCGGAAGCCAATAAAGCTTTTGCTCATTATCGATGGTAAGCATGATTTTTGAATCAGGATTTTGATTTAAGATATAATTATAAAGGGGTTTTTTAGAAATGGGAAGAGCGGTAGAATTAGAAAAAACGAGAAATATAGGGATTATTGCTCATATTGATGCCGGGAAAACTACGACTTCAGAGCGGATTCTTTATTATACAGGCAAGATATACAAAATAGGTGAAGTTCACGATGGTAATGCTACTATGGATTGGATGGAGCAGGAACAGGAGCGGGGAATAACGATAACTTCTGCTGCGACAACCTGCCAGTGGAAGGATTGGTGGATTAACATTATTGATACCCCCGGACATATAGATTTTACGGCTGAGGTAGAAAGGTCTTTAAGGGTATTAGATGGGGCGGTAGTAATATTTTGTGCGGTTGGCGGCGTTGAGCCGCAGTCGGAAACAGTGTGGCATCAGGCGGATAAGTATAGTGTTCCGCGAATGATTTTTATAAATAAAATGGATAGGGTAGGTGCGGATTTTTTTGGTGTGGTAGAACAGATGAAAGAGCGTTTATCTAATAATGTGGTGCCGATTCAACTGCCGTTGGGAAAAGAGGAAAATTTTTTAGGGGTAATTGATTTAATAAGAATGAAAGCACGTGTTTATGAAGGAGAGGATTTCGGGATCACCTTTAAAACAATGGATATTCCTGAGGAGTATGTAAAAGTTAGCAAAGAACATCATGACAAGCTTATTGAGGCGATTTCTGATGTTGATGATGATGTATTAGAGAAGTATTTGGAAGGGAAACAAATATCTGAGGAAGATTTAATTTGGGGGATTAGAAAAGCAACGCTTAGTTATAAAATAGTTCCGGTTTTATGCGGATCTGCTTTTAAAAATAAAGGGATACAATTTTTATTAGATGATATCGGTAATTTCCTTCCTTCACCGGTGGATGTTCCTTCAGTTAAAGGGGTTAATCCTGATACAGAAAAGGAAGAGAAAAGGTTAGTAAGAGATGATGCGCCTTTTTCCGGGTTGGTTTTTAAAATTATGAGTGACGTGTATGTAGGACGGCTTTCTTTTTTGAGAGTTTATTCGGGAGTTATAAAAAGAGGGGAGACAGTATATAATGTTTCCCGGGGGAAAAAGGAAAGAATAACTAAAATTCTTCGTATGCATGCTAACCGTAGAGAGAATTTAGAAGAAGCATATGCCGGAGATATTATAGCTGTGGTAGGGTTGAAGGATACTGTTACCGGGAATACTTTATGTGATGAGAAGGTTCCTATTGTTTTTGGTTTGATTTCTTTCCCCGAACCGGTAATTTCTTTAGCCATTGAACCTAAAACTAAAAAGGATGAAGAAAAGATGGGTTTGGCGTTACATCGTTTGGCAGAGGAGGATCCTACTTTTAAACTTAAATATGACACAGAAACAGGACAAACCATAATTTCAGGAATGGGAGAATTACATTTGGATGTTTTGATAAGTCGTATGGGAAGGGAGTTTGGGGTGGAAGCAAATGTAGGAAATCCCCATGTGTCTTATCGGGAAACAATTAGAAAATCAATAAGGCAGGAAGGTAAATATATTCGTCAAAGTGGTGGCCGGGGACAGTATGGACATGTTTGGTTGGATATAGAGCCGCAGGAAAAAGGAAAAGGATTTGAGTTTGTAAACAAAATTGTAGGAGGGTCTATTCCCAGGGAATATATTTCTACAATAGAGAAAGGAATAATAAAAGAATTGGAGACAGGTTCTTTGGGGGGATATCAAGTTATAGATGTGAAGGTTGCCCTGATTGATGGTTCCTATCATGACGTTGATTCTTCTGATATAGCGTATAACGTAGCAGCTTCTTTAGCAATACGGGATGGGATTAAAAGGGCCGACCCGGTTCTTCTGGAACCTATTATGAAGATAGAGGTTATAACGGTTAAAGAATATATGGGTGATGTGATAAGAGATTTGAGTTCAAGGAGAGGTAAAGTGGAAGACATTAATGAAAGAGGAAAAACCCATATCATAAAGGGAAGTGTTCCTTTATCTGAAATGTTTGGATATGCAACCGGTTTGAGGTCGCTTACTCAGGGAAGGGCGACCTATTCAATGGAACCTTTTTGTTATAAAGAAGTTCCGCAAGATATTGCTAAAAGGCTGGTAGGTGAATTGGAATTAGTTTCAAAAAAATAATATTCATTGATTACGTAAAGGAGGTAACAAAAGATGGCAAAAGAGAAATTCGAGAGGACGAAACCACATGTAAACATAGGGACGATAGGGCATGTAGATCACGGAAAGACGACATTAACTGCGGCGATAACCCAATGTTTATCCAAGTCAGGAAATTCACAGGCGAAAGGGGTATGGGATATAGATAATGCCCCGGAAGAAAAAGAACGTGGAGTAACGATAAATGTAGCCCATGTAGAATATGAGACAGGGGAACGGCATTATGCGCATATAGATTGTCCCGGGCATGCGGATTATATAAAAAACATGATAACCGGTTCGGCGCAGATGGACGGAGCGATATTGGTGGTGAGTGCGACGGATGGACCGATGCCGCAGACGCGGGAGCATATACTATTGGCACGGCAGGTAGGGGTGCCGTATATAGTAGTATTTTTAAATAAGACGGATCAGGTAGATGATGCTGAGCTATTGGACCTGGTGGAATTGGAAGTAAGGGAGTTATTAAGCAAGTATGAATTTCCCGGGGATAAAGTTCCGGTACTAAAAGGGTCGGCATTAGAGGCCTTGAATTGTGGATGCGGGAAGAAGGAATGTGAAAAATGCGGAAACATAATAAAGTTATTGGAAGAGACAGACAAATATATTCCGATACCGAAGCGTGAGGTGGAAAAGTCGTTTTTAATGAGTGTGGAGGATGTATTTTCGATAACGGGAAGAGGGACAGTGGCTACAGGGCGGATAGAACGGGGAAAGATAAAAGTAGGGGAAGCGGTAGAGATAGTAGGGATAC
>JAUVLC010000136.1 GCA_030595925.1 Clostridia bacterium
GTTAATCAAGTCCCCGGCTCTTTCGCAGTCTTCTACCAGCCGGTCAAAGACTTTGCCGGCGGATATGGATTCCAGCTGGTTGCGGTCTCCCACCAGAATTATTTTGTCTTTGCTTTTTTCGGCTAGCTTAAAGAGTTTGGATGCATTTCTTGAGTCCAGCATGCTGGCTTCGTCAAAGATGATTACCCTCTTTTTTTGTTCCTTTGTTTTGCTTTCTCTTTTAAGTTTTCTTTCTTGCGATAAAAAGGAGCTGAGCGTGATTGATTTTATGCTGGTTTCTTCTTCCAGATTTTTAGCCGTAACCCCTTGCATAGCCAAACCGATAACTTCAAATCCTCTTTCTTTGTAAAAGTCACCGGTGGTTTTTAATGCAGTGGTTTTGCCACTGCCGGCGTCTCCTTGAACAACGGTTAGAAGGGTGTTAGATACAATCATTTTTTGCACGGCTAACGATTGGATATCGGAAAGCGTTCTTTCGCTTTTGGCTCTTTTCGCTTTACGCTCTCCTTCAACGATTTTTGAAACTTCTAAAGGATCTAATTTTTCCCAACCTAAAGATGTTCCGCTGGCGTTCATATATTCCCGGTCGGCTTTAACCATTTCCCATGAAGTATATCTGCCTTTTTCCAGCTCTATGATATAGCCCATATTTACTTGCTCGTTTAATTTGACTAGGGCTTCCTGATAGGTTATATCTTCCCATTTTTCATCGTGCATACGTTCGGCAAGGTATTCGGTAATGACTGCTTGTTGGGAAGACGAGGCACTTTTTTCCGTGGCTCTTCGAATGGCTAACTGCCATTTTTCCGATTCGCTGGTGTTGTTCCGGTAATTGTTTCTTTCGTGAAAGGCTTCGATTGACCATTCGGCTTTATTTGACCAGTCCTGCCGGTTGGTTTTTGTCTGCTCTTTATTTTGTTCTTCGGTTTTGGTATTGGTTCGTTCTGCCTTGGCTTGCCAGCCCTTAGTTATTTCATCTTTCGGGCTTTTTGGGGATTTTTCTTTTCTGGTTTTTCTCCAGGCGTCCATATCCCTTTTGCCTTCGGCTTTGGCTTCTAATATCTGTTGTCTGCGGGTAGAAAAAATCAGCTCGGTTTGATGAGCGATTTTATCTAATCGCCACTCTCCGCCTTTGGTGTAGCTGATGTTATAACCTAAATTTTTCAAGCGGGAAGCCAGCCGGGTGCGGTACATAGTTCCCCACAATTTATTAAAGTCTTGAGATAAAATTTCCCTACTGCGTAAAGCCATGATTTTGTTTTCGTATTCGGTTAAATTGGTTACAACCACATGGGTATGCAGTTGCGGATCGTGTTCCCTATTGAAGCCGTCCCGGACAGTGATGTAACACATTTTTCCGGTGCGGACATCTACCCCGGCTTTTGGTTGGGCCATGGCGTGCCGTTCTTCAATTTCTTTCATTACCTCTAAAACTGTTTGGTCATGGGCTTTGATGATTTCCGAGTTTTTGTCGGTTACCAATCCGGCAATGCTTACGGTTTTGGGTGCGGAAAATGTAAAGTCAATTCCCTTGACTTTATGTTTTCTACTGCGTTGAGTTCCGGAGGCGTCTTTGCCGTTTAAGAGGTTTAAAAATACCTGTTCACTGATTGCTTGACCATCCTTTAACCCCATTGTATTACAGAGTTTGCCATTGACTTGCACATGGTCAAGTGTTTCGTCTGAAATTACAGAAAGTCCTTTATCTCGTAAGATATCGGCAAGTCCTTCGGATTGTTTAAAGTAGTAATTTTCTTGGTGGGTGTGGTATTCAACAAGCCCTTGAGGGTCACCTAATAATTTCATTGTGGTTAGCATAAGTTTACCTGATTTTTGTTATGGCTTTAAAGCTACTAAACCTTGTAGAATGGTGCATAGGTTAAAAATGACATAAAAATAATTAATCTACTTGTTTTTTATAACAAATAATTATATTTATGTCAAGAAAAAAATTAGTTAAAATTTGGGGGTATTATAGTATTGGGTGGTTAAAAATAATGGTTAATTTTGGGTTGTAGGGGGTAAAAATTTTTGGGAAGTGTGGAATTTGCGGGATTGGGAAAATCTTACTACTTTAAAAGTAAAGAGAAAATTGAAAATAAAAATGCAACTTCGGCAATAATACGAGCATTGTATAGTAAGAGTCGCCGCTTTTTTTTTGTAAATATTTTAGTTCTTCAATCGTTCTTTAATCTATAAAATTATTAAAGTCAAGAATTTCTTCATCCTTTTCCGTAAACTGGATTTTTCCTTAATTATGGGAATTTCCAATTCTTCACTTTCAACTTCGAGTTCAATTTTCTTTCTCCATCGAACTGGGTTAACTAGGATCCATGTTTGTATAATTGCATACACATCGAACAAAAATAGACATAGACCAACATTTTTATAAGAGATGCTGAAAAAATAATGATAAGCAAACCCAATGGCAAATACATTTAATAACAGGAATATTCCACGAACATGGAAAAAGTGTAGATTTGATTTCCATTTCGACTCTCTATCATAGTAGTTCTGGCAAAATGTTTCCCATCCTAATCCTGAGAAGTGTGGTTCTATTTTATGCTGAATGTATTCTCCGATAAGTACAATCATCCTATCATGATTTGACCATCCAATGGCTAGGAGAAGCAGTAGAAAAGGAATAAGTGAAAAGATATGAAAGCTTTGTTGCGGATCTTTAATTCCTATTTTAATGCCTAGGGCAAAGAGAGTCCCTGAAGTAATAAATGATAGGTGCACTAGGAATTGCTGACCCGTAGAACGCTGCATTATTTCTTCTCTAAGTCTAGAAAATTCAATTAATGCTCCTTCATCTTTTATATTCTGATTAAATTCAGACATTGATTAACATACCCTCTTTTCCATTCTTTGATTTTGATTACTAATAAATGCAGTAGCATGCTTCTGCTTCCAAAAGAACTATTAGTGCATTTTTGTAATAGAAAAAAAAACACAATTAAAAAGCGACTTGCCACCTATCTTTAGGTAACTGAGTCGGTTATTGTTTATCTTTATTTATTGTCTTCGGTAGCTCGGCGATCACAAGAATTTTCCTCCAGACCCGTAGCTTTGCGTCCCCTAATTTCTTAAGGTTTGCCTTTTCGGATTTATTATGTTCTTTACATCAATAAATGTATCCCAGCTTTATTTGTTTGTCAAGGAGTAAATTTTCTTATAGGGTAACAGGAAAAGTTTGTTTGCGGAGTGGGAAAAAACCGGAGTGGAAATGTTTAATGTTTGTAGTTTGTTTGGGGAGTGATAACGGAGCAAAGTATCTGGTGAACGGATTTCTTGCGTAAGCAAGAAAAAAATGTTTTTGAGTGTTAACGAAAAATCATTTTGGGAACGAACAAACATTAAATAAAACGGAGCGGAGTGTTTGGAGGCGGGGGGTATTAGAATTTGTTTTTAAATAAAACATAAAGAAGCAAAGCCATGCCGATAATAAAAAGGGGGTAGTTTGCTTTCCTTAAATATGGTATATACTTATTACAAAGGTCTCTCTTGAAAAAGAAAATAAGAGCATGCAAAATAAGGAGAATTGTAAGAAATAAAACTATAATTGTCCTACCGGTAAACCCGTAAGTAACTAAATTATAAATAGTGAGGTAAATCATCCATGCATAAATAAGAAAAAATAATATAATTAATTTCATAATTTCCTTGAAAACTCATCTATCCCTTTGGTTTTTCAATGGGACAGATTTTTTACTTCCGTATCCAATGGATAGACCCTTGACTACCTGGATTAATCTTACAGTTGTCATCTGCTTTGGAACTCCCACTAATAACCTTACTGTCTCCTGATACAGTGAAAGACATTGTACCATGTCGCTTCACTGACTCACCCCAAATGCCATTATAAATACCTTCTCCAGCTTTATCAAATTCAAATGTTCCTGGTCCTGTACCATAAGTATCTGTATATGTCCCCTTGTTGCCTTTGATTACGACGTAACCCCAGTCTCCTGTCCACTCACCAGAAAGGCTTTTATCTTTCTTTGTAGCACAACCAAAGTTTAATACCTGCAAAATCAATAATAAAAATATTATTTGTTTCATTTCTTTCCTCCTAACAATTAATAAACGCACTTCTTTTGGGGTCTTTTGGGGTGGTGTGTTCGTCTTAAAATATCATATTTTAAAAAAGTATTCAAGGAGAAAGTCAACAGGAAAAAGTTTGTTTGTGGTGTGGGGAAAAACCGGAGTGGAATTGTTTAATGTTTGCAGTTTGTTTGCGGAGTGAAAACGGAGCAAAGTAACTGGTGAACAGATTTCTTGTGTGAGCAAGAAAAAAATGTTTTTGAGTGTTAACGAAAAATCTTTTGGTGAACGAACAAACATTAAATAAAATGGAGCGGAGTGTTTGGGGTGGGGGTATTAGAATTTGTTTTTAAATAAAGCATAAAGAAGTAAAGCCATGCCGATAAAAAAAGGGGGGTAGTTTGCTTTCCTTAAATATGGTATATACTTATCACAAAGGTCTCTCTTGAAAAAGAAAATAAGAGCGTGTAAAATAAGTAAAAGTGTAAGAAACAAAACTATAATTGTCCTAACTGTAAACCCGCAAGTAACTAAATTATAAATAGTGAGATAAATCATCCAGGCATAAATAAGAAAAAATAATATAATCGTTTTCATAATTTTCTTAAAACTTCCTATTTATTCTTTTTTGTGTACCTTAGGCTTATGTACGTTTCATTTATTTCTAACGGTGGAATTAAGCTGCCGTAGTATGGCGCGGGCTTTGCCTTTCCGCAAAGAGCGTGACATGCGTGAGCGGTCAGCTTTAATGATTTGTTATGTTTATTCACGAATGACAAATATCGCTCTTCCTTTCGCCGTCTTTGCTTCACTTGCATCCCCGTAGAAAACGCCTCCAGAGTAAAATCCAACTACGCCGCCAGATTCGCTTTCAGTGTTAGTTATGAGTACGCCATTTGCCCCAATCTTTGCCGCTTGTCTTTTCAGCTCTTGGACTGCTCGATCTGTAGCGGCTTGAGAAGAGAGCTCAACATCACTTGAGGCCTCTACAATACCAATTGTTTCGTATTCCGATGGCGGCTCGAGATAAAGCTTGACGTCATTTGGATCGGCGGCTGGCCTCACATTTCCTGTTACAATATACGATCCGGTTGCGCAACCTAACAATGTAAGTAAGCAAACAAATAGTACTGCAATCTTATAAGTTTTCATAGCCCTGTTTTTAAAACATAACATTATATATTATCTGGTTACTCTATTTTCATAAAATTACACTACATTATTATAAAAAAAAGACGGGTTCCCGTCAAGTTTTTTATTTTTTCCTCTTGACCAACTATAAAACATATGATGTTTAATAGTTATACGGTGACTGTATAAATTGACAAAGGTGTTATTAAAATAGCTTTTAAGCTATTTCTTAAACAGAAACAAAATATTATTGATAAAAAAAATACCTTTTTATCCTTTTGGTTTTTCAACAGTGGTTAATTGTCTTATGGTTGCTTCCATGGTGTTCTTTTTCTTTTTTAGTTTTTTATAGGTTGTTTCTATGGATTCTAATTCTTTTGATGTCTTGGCTGAGTCGTCTTTTAGTTGTTTGACCAGGGCTTCGGTGGTTTCAAATTTATATTCTTTGCCGGAAATTTTCGTGATTAGTTTTACCATGGGGATTCCTTTTGTTGTTATTTATTAATTAAGTTAAAAAGTAGTTCATTAGCTTTCTCTTTATCCAGTTCCTTCAATATGTTGTATTCATCAAGTACTTCTCCTCGTCTACCTAAACTAAGATAAGCCATTCCAAGATTATAATGTGCCCCCACAAAATCAGGAT
>JAUVLC010000011.1 GCA_030595925.1 Clostridia bacterium
TAGTTTTTCTTAATTTCTCTAAATAAATATCCAGGGAATCTTTGTTACGCTGAAAAACAATATTGTGCTGTTCTTCTATAGCTCTTTTTAACAATTTCCTTGTAGTTTTAACTACACTATGTCCATCAAAACGACTATTCAGTTTATTTCTAACAATTTCATACCCAAATGCATGGAAAGTTTGTACTGAAACTCCTTCATCTCTTGTAAAATGTTCTGCGACGGGAATTCCTTTGCTCTTTAATCTTTGCTTCATTTCATCTGCTGCTTTTTTATTAAATGCAAGTGCCAATATGGAATTAGGCTCAATCCCCTTGTTTAGTAATTGTGCAATTCTGTTGATTAACGTTTTAGTTTTTCCAGAACCAGCAGGAGCCAAAACCCTAATTAGTCCTGTAATAAAATCCAGTGTTCTAAGTTGTGATTCATCTTTTTTTAAGTCTTCATCGATTGGATATTTTTTTGGGGTCGTTCTATAGCTGATACTCTGTATTTTCTCTATACAAGAATCTATATTAATATAGATTTCCGAACCTGTAAAGTGAATAATTCTATAATCTTCTTTACTCAATTCCTTATCACGTTTCTTGTCTCGATAAGGATTATGATACTCCCTCCCATCACACTCTACGATTATTTTCTGGTTATCGCACTCGATTAAAAAATCTACATAAAATCGACCTAATTTAACTTGTGGAGTAAAGGATATATTTCTCTTTTCTAAAGCTTCTTTCATAATCTGTTCAATCGGTGTATAAATAGTTTTTTCCCATGAAGTTTTTAGAAACCTTGGTGATGAAAATTTGTAATTTACTTGATCTATTAAGTCTATCAATTGCTCGATAAAAAGGAAATTGAAAACTTTTTGTAAATCGGTATGAATCATTCCACTTTTTATCTGTTTTCTACTATAATCATCGGCATCATTTTTGCTAAAGAAGCAAATGGACTTATTTTTATAAAAAGCAGGATATACTAATTTATTTACAAATGGATCGATAAATTTTTGGAGGTCTATAATATCAACGTCTTGATAGATTAACACCAAATCAATTGTATTATCAATATTAGGAAGTCTACCATCTTTTAAATAATCAGAAGATTTAAATACAACTCGTTTACGATTAGTGGCTTCTACTTGAGTCAAGAAACTAAAGAATAAATTATCATCGGCATTGAATATAGAGATTCCTTTTCCAGATTGAATATGATATTTAATATTTCCAAAATAATACGCAAACAATTCGTTACTCATACTTAATATCCTATAAATCTCTTTTTATTTGTTTGTAGCATAACATTTGCGGGACGTTGCTTAAAGTTTTAATTTATTGGAGTATCTATTCTTTAATCCCTAATAATTTTCCCATCTTCACACCTGGTTTCTTCAGATGTCTACTCGCCTAATATACTACTACACTTTTCGTTTTTTCCATTTATACTTTAAAGCTTTAAGCAACGTCCCGCATCTTTCCCCGTATTATTTCCCGTATTGTCTTATTCACTAATCATAATGACATCTTTACGTATGCGTGCTTCGCTGTTAAAGCATTAATATTTCCTTCAACACCAAGCACTTTTAGCTTTTTTTCTAAACATTTTTTTGGGTTTGCGTTCTTATTTTTAGATTCTAAACCGTACCATGTGAGATAACCATTTTTAGGGGAAATCTTCAGCAAACCTCCATCATATTCAATTAAATCTCTTTTTTTATTAGAGAACGTAACTGAACCAGCAACAACCAAATATTTATTTCTATTGTTGTTTCTCTGCTGTTCTTTTATTAATTGCTTTCGTAATTCACGCAAACCCAAGACTTCTTGATATTCATCTTGAGATTCAATCTTACTGTCATCACGCTTTCTTATTAAATGTTTTGTGAAGGGATCACTTAAATTCGGATTACTCGCCCAAATATTTATCTGACTATAGGTATTAACCTCATTAAACAACCCCATTCTTTTAAAATTCCATGGTATAATTTTTACAATCACATTATCAAATTTTAGTTCCACCGCTCTTGACAATAAAATTTTATAAGAATTTAATAGCGACTTTTTTTTAAAAACATCCATGGTATCTTCTAATTTCGCGTTAATATTGTCAATCCTCTTGATCAACCATGCAATAAGACGACCTACTTCTTGGGTGTTTGGATTTTTGCTAATAACATCTATTATCATCTCATTAGGCTCAAACATGACACTCGAATTCCATGCCTTATATTCGAAGACAGCAGGATATTTAAATTTCTTTTTCCGTAAACTATTTTCTAATTTCAAATAAGACTCAGGTAAATGTATAAAATGGCTCCTCAATCTGATGGTGGCAGAAATCGTAAACTTATCTTTTTCCTTAATTCTACCCAATTCTAACTCGTGCCTAAGTCCAGATTTTAGCCATTTATCAATTACTTTCAGGCTATTTCTTTCTTCCACTAGTTTGATATAAACGCTTTCCGATAATAGTGCTGTTTCTTTTCTTGTATCCACTCGATGATAAATCTCATCATATACAGCCTTTTCAATGGGCGACAATATTTCACTGATTCGGTTTTCAAATTCTTCAATGCTTATAGAATCGCAATCAATAAGCGATTCTGCAAGTGAGGGTATGTTGGGCGCCCATCGCATTCCGCTCATAGGCACATCAATGGTAAGATATGCTAAATGCCTGACGACCTTAAAACATGATCGCAACTTATACCATTGTGCTGAAATTGGCTCATCGTACCCAAGCAAAAAAGGTGCTGCAAAATTTAAGGTAAACTGTAACAAATCATCATTTTTATCGGTAACATAGCAAAGAAGTTTATAAATACATAGTATTCTAGAAAGTGCTAAATAATCATCTTTTAGAAACAATGCATTGGCTTTTTTAATTATTCTTTTGACCTCAGCCATCTCGCTAAAGCGCCAGTTTAATTGTTTAACAGGCGACTTACTACTTTTATGTGAAAGATATCGACACACACCTTTTTCAACCGCAAATGTCCCTGGCAAATGTCCAATATTCCAAATAAGTGATAATGCCTGCAACGCAGAAATGCCTGATGTGAAATCTATTTCTCCTATTTTAAAATTACCTTGCATTCTGGAAATTTTAAAGTTTGTAGAATAATAAAGCATGGCAACAGAGTAATCCCAGCGGGCCAAACGGGCACCTTGCAAAACATATGCATATGCACCAAGATGTCGTAATTTATTAAGCCGATTTAACTCTTTTTTTTGCTTTAATCTTTGATATATCGACACCGCGGGATCATATAAAGTTAATTCTTGATAACCGACTTGAGGGATAACATGTATGATATTCATTATTTACTTTTTCTCCTTGACTTGTTGGTAGCATTGAAACACAATATTAGAATGCTAGACAATATACGGAAAGTTGTTTAAAATTTTAGGAACATATACGGGACGTCGCTTAAAGTTTTAATTTATCGAAATATCCTTTCTTCAATCCCTTTCTTTTTACAAAAATTTCTGCCTCTTTCTTTTGTTATCCTTATTGCACCTGATTCAATCTCTAATCTTCCCCAACCTCACACCTGATTCCTTCAAATATTTACTCGCCTAATACACTCTTCGTTTCTTCTGTTCATACTTTAAACCTTTAAACTACGTTGACCCCTTTTCTCTTTACAGTTTTCCTTATAACACTTTCAGAAAGAATATTTGTTATTTATTCCACTCTTTTATTTTATTATAAATTGTTTTAATCTTTTCATTAAGGTCAGATATATTAAGCTTTAATTTGTCTATATTGTCATACGCGAACTCTATTTTATCTCGATTTTTAAATTTCTTTTTAATGCTCTCGGGGAGATATCCTTCAATTGTGGATATAGGTATTTTTCTGTTGTAGCCCTTGTATTTAACGTTGACCTTTGCAGTTTCACTTGTTAACCATACATTACTTTTCTTAACTTCATTAATAAAATCTATTTTACTTTTCCATTTTCCTTTATCTTTCTTACCCCTATCCCTGTCTATTACCACAAAGTAATTATGATTTAGGTTAATTACTTTAACGCGATTTTTATGGTTATTATTGTCATTGAAGAATTCATAATTTTTTAAACTTCCATTATAGGGTAATATTATGTATTCAGTACCTTCTTCATACTTTTTTTTTCTGTATTTTTTCGTCCATAATTTAAGCCATTGATTAATATATATTCTATCAGATGGGCCCTCAACCCAAATAATACCGTTGGGCTGCAACAAATCACTTGCTTTTACTCCTATACGCTCCAGCATTTCTATTTGCTTACTGTTATTACAAGAAATATCTTCATAAGTAGTGTAATACTTTCCATCTCCTTTCGAGTACTCTTTCTTAAAGTTTAATATACCAATATCTTTTTTGTATCTGGAGCTTGATGCAAAATTAATAATAAAGGGAGAATGTGTCGTTATGAAAAATTGCTTTCCTGTTTTTGACAATTTAATCAGATAGCTAAGAAACATTTTTTGAAGACTAGGATGCATATGATTTTCTGGCTCTTCAATTAGGAATATATATGTACCACTAATCTCTATACCATTCTCATCTTTTTCTCTTGTATTTGCAATTGTATTTTCTATTTCAGCAATAAAATATAAAAACATTCCAATTCCTGAGCCTATTTCAGATGTTGGAATGCCATCTTTATCCTTACCTTTAAGATAATCTGCAAGTGATTTATCTATTAGGTCACTTGTTTTTGAAGGGAGCTCAATTTTTGCTTGACCTGTTAATTTAAGTATATTATTCATTTTGTTTTGCACTTTTTTTCTTAAATCATCATCGAATTCCAATATATAAAGGTATTTAGAATTATTTGCCCATTTGTGCCAAGACCTGTCTGGGCCTATCGGAAAAAAGCGTTTTCTACATTTTGTAAGCTTTGTTACTTTAATAAGTTTGACTGTTTCGTTATCATATTGACATTGTTTTACAACTGGTAATTCATTTTTACCAGCGAATTCACATTGTAATGTTATTATTTTATTTTCATTATAAAAATCATTCTTTGTTTTAATATCGCTTCTTCCATGTCCGCCTCCGTGATCTGTACCTGTGTCAGGTTTTAATAATAATCTCAATGCATTAGCAAAATTACTCTTACCTGAAGAATTTGGGCCAATTAAAATATTAATTGGTTTTAACCCCGTAAACCTTTTTGAGTCACTGAATGACCTATAATTATTAATTGTAATACTTTTTATTATATATGGATTTTGTGTCATTTATTCCTTCTTTTTCAAACTTTTCAAGATATTTTTTACTTCTTCGTGAGTTATATTGTGAATATTTATTATCTCCTTTTTAAATGGCCCGTGATTAAACAATTCCGGCACATGTGGCAACCTGATATGTGACGGAAATGATATATTTGCAAATGATATAGTTTGCCGCTGCTTAAGTTCAGCTATATTGTATCTTCCGTAGAACGGAAATCGTTTTGTACCGTAATGGTTTTTTATCTGGTTTTTAAGTGCAGATAAATATAAATCAGGATTATTTTTTATATATCGTTTGTTCAAATCCGGCATTCTTTTGAATATTCTTACCAAATCCTGTGCTTCCAAATCATGATTCATTAAGTTTAACATTAAAAGCTCTATGTTATTATCTGTATCATCTGCAATTTTAATTTCTTTCACCCTGTCCATTCTTTTACGCAAAATGCAAGCATATATAAGTGCATGGTTACTGTAACTAATAAAAGAACTATTTTTATGATATTCTCTAAGTAACATTATTTTGTCAAAAGCAAGATCAAATTTTTCGAGCACCAAATGTCTTTCAAGCCCATAGTAGTAAATGAACACATATCCTATGTTTATCTCACCGGTTATATCTTTCAACCAATTAAGATATATCCATTTTTGTTCTGGCGATAAACCAGCATATGTAGGATAATAACTTGGCCGTGGAATATCAAACCCATTTGGATTTCTGATTGGCATCTTGATATAAATTGTGCTTGGCTCTAAAGAAAACTCTTTTAGTTTTACTTCTCCGGTTAAAATATCAAAGGTTATATTGATTGGCATACCACAGCGAAAAGATTCTGTGGGGGGTTCATAAAAGGAAATATACAGCAATTCCTTTGTTCTCGCAGGAATTTTAAATACCGTTTCTTTCAGTTTTATTTCTTCATATTTGACAAGATTGTTCATTTTTTATGCCCTAAAATCTTATGGGATTTGAGGAACAGTCTTAAGATAAGGCGAATATGCGGGACGTTGCTTAAAGTTTTAATTTATTGAAATATCTCTTTTTTCAATCCCTTTTTTCTTAAACAAAAAACTGCCTTTTTCTTTTGTTATACTTATTATATCTAATCCAATCTTCAATAATTTCCCCAACTTCATACCTGATTCCCTCGGTTATTTACTCGCCAAGTACACTTTTCGTTTTTTCTATTCATACTTTAAAACTTTAACCTACGTCTCCCCAAACTCACCTTGTCCCTTATGTATCCCCAACTTAATGTAGTATATTCCTCATTCCTTCTTTAAAACTATTTCTTTCCTTTATTAAAATCAGGGATTACTCCTTGTTTGACCATAGTTGTCCAATCATTCAAATGATTCCGTCCCATTTCCCAGAATTTGGCACAAAGCTGAAAAAATTCAATAACGACTTCTCTTTCCCCTTTCTTCAACAATTCTTTCGCAAGCCCCATGCTCGGACCAAAAGAATTGAGTTGAGGAGAACCGGGTGTCTTACCAGCTTCAAGGAGATAATGCTTAGCTTCCTGGATATTATTTTCTTTTAAGGCGACACGCCCGAGAATAATATTCGCATCGTAGATAACATTTCCATAATTCCAATTCCCTTCTTGTCCTTGTACAGATTCCAAAAGGGCATTTGCATATTTAACTTCAAAATATCTTGAAATCGGGCTAACAAAAACAAGTAAAGAAAACATCGTAATAATTAATCCTATAATCACACCACCTAAAGCCCAAGATATTCCGAACAATTTCCCCTGGCTCTTTTTAATTCTCACCAAGGCCACTGCTCCAACAACTAATGGAGGTAATCCAACTAACAAAAGGAACACAGCGGCTTGCTTAATAACTTCTGAAACGCCAAGTAGTTCAATGGTAGTCATAAACACAAAGTCTTGTGGAAGTCTAAAGCGAAATGGAAAGATTGCGGCAAAGATTATACCAAAAATTCCAATGATAGTTGCAAAAACAGCGAGACCACTTCTCTCAACGGAAGGAGATTCTTTAATTTGATACTGATTCCTACTATCAATTATTATCTTTTTCGTGGAATCTATTCCCATTCCAAACAATGCCCCTCCAGCAACATGGGCAATCAACAATCCGATGAAAAATGCTAATCCAAAAGCAATCTCCATCCTCAATTCTATAAACGTGTTCATAATATCAAATAAAACAAAGGCAATAGCACCGCCAATGGTCCCACTGATACAAAACCCAATAGCACCAGTTATCACTATATATACAACCGAATAAAAATCAGTAATTTCTTTTACCCCTAAGCATAAAAATATCGCGCCAATCGCTCCTGCAACACCAAAAGCGATACCCCAACTACCTGCATTCCACACTACTGAAGTTACAGAAACAGCAGTATTAAGACTTAATATTGAAAAGGGGATAATTACACTCACAATTATAAAACCAAGCCCAAAACCAAAAGCAACAATCAGCGAGGACTTAATGTCCATTCTTCCCCAACATAAAAATCCCCCACCAATAGCTCCACCAATAACAAAGCCAAGAAACAAAACAGCCTCTAAAGATAATACCACAGCTAAAATTATTACGAGATATGCAATGAGATTACCCGATCCAAATCCAACAGCTCCTCGAAGAGCAAAACCATTGATTACTCCTGTTTTTTTCATAGTTTTCTTGTCCAACATATTATCCTCGCTTTTCCTACTTAGTGGAAAAAAGGGGAACAAAGTTGACTTAGGGACTTCTACGGGACGTTGCTTAAAGTTTTAAAGTTGTTGAAGTATATACCTTTATTTCCCAAATATTACATTTTTTTTCTCATACACATAACGCTTGAGCTCAGCGATTTGTTAGAATCATATCTTTATAAATTCTTTCAAAAATCTTGGTCTTGCATAGAAGGCTCTCGTAGTAGAACCATGACCAGAACCTTTAGTTCGTGGTTGAATATAGTATCCCATTTTTCCAGTTAAGGCATCAAATCCCTTTTGTGGATCAAGAAGTGTTTGCCTGACAAGATCGTAATCATCCTTTACGGCATTATATAACTTTCCGTGCAAATCGAATTCAACAACAGAATGAATCTTGGTGGGTTCATCTACAGAGTCTCCAACAATCCGTGTAATCACTACTGCCTTTCTAAGTTTAGCCAATAAATGACTTTCTTCAAATTCTTTCTGACAGACATTAATCGGATCGATCATAGTAACCGCCATAGTTTCCTTGAATGTGAGTTCCCCATTCTTTTTATATCTCAATGGAATTGACTTTAATTCCCATGAACCAAAATTTGGAGACTGTGCTGAGTTTATAGGAATCTCTAAATATCTCTCAAATATATGACCGGCCCAGCCTTTATTTACCTTCCCGTTGCGATAAATGGTAACATTATATTTACCTGCCAAGGCATGTAGTTCTTTTCCAACAAGTTTTTTCAGTTTTTCAATCGCTTCTTTTCTTTCCATCTTAAAATTCCTTATAAATTATGGCAGCAACCCGTATTCAAGTTGTTTTTCTTTAACGCGAAGTTGCTTAGCATTAAACAAAGGTGATTTTTTTCGCAAAAGTTCATCCTTGATTCTTGGAATTGCAAAATTGTCTAAATATTCTTTTTCTGAATCTATCCCTACAAATCGACGATTGAGCCTAATAGCCGCAACTCCGGTAGTCGCGCTACCGCAAAACGGATCAAGCACAATGTCTCCTTTATTACTACTGGCTAAGATAATACGTTCCAGTAATGTTTCGGGTTTCTGTGTGGGATGTTTCCCGTATTTTTTTTCACCGTTTTTAGGTGTTCCAATAGCCCAAATACTTCTCATTTGTTTATTAGGTTTCTTAATAAAATCATCTGGGAAAGAGCCATTTCTCATTTTATTATAATTAAAGGTATGCTTTGCCTTTTTATCTTTTCTAACCCATAATAAGGTTTCATGACTTGCTGTAAACATTCTGCACGAAAGATTAGGTGACGCATTTGGCTTATACCAGCAAATATCATTTATAATATGCCAACCTTGTTTTTGAAGGGCGTAACCACACACATATATTGAATGATAAGTTCCCGAAATCCATAAAGATCCTTTCGGCTTCAAAACACGCTTGCATGCCTCAATCCAACTGTAATGAAAATTAAAATCTTCCTCTATTCCTTTGCTTTTGTCCCATTTGCCCTTATTGACACTGACTCGCTTTCCTGCATGGCATGTAAATCCACCATTCGAAAGATTGTAAGGCGGATCAGCAAAAATCAAATCGACACTTTTTTCCGGTAAAGAGTTTAAAACATCTATTACATCACCTCGAAAAAGTCTTATTCCAATTTCTTTGAAATATGCTTCCATTTCTTATTCCTTATCTTTTAATTTTTCTAATAAATCCTTCAGTCCTGTTCCTGTTTTTTTCCACTTTTCTCCATTTTTCTTCCACCCTTCCCAAGACATAGCACGTCCTTTTCCTTTGGGATAGTTTACATCTTCTTGCCCCCATATCCACTTATATGCTTTTATCAAGGCTTCGGGGTTTTCTCCTGAGGGAGTAGATAGATTAATTTCTTTTAATATTCTTTTATGGACCGTTGCGTCCTCTCGGAACTAATTATTTTTTGTATTAGTTTCATTGCATTTTTGGACGGAGTAAACTTGGTTCACTTATTACCCTAAAATCCCCTTGCTGTTTTTTATTATATCATTTCTTCCTAAATATTCCCAATAAAAAAAAGGAACTGTCTATTTATTTAATCCCCTGGCCATCAAAAAAATTTAAATCTATCAAAAACTCTGTTTCTCTTCGTATAGTTTTGCGGAAAAAATCACTCTGTAAGCTTCTCTCGGAATTCTGTTATGCTTACCTGTCCGCCAATCCTTAAGGAGGATTATATCTAATCCAATCCCCAATAACTTCCCCAAATTCACAGTTGGTTCCTTCAGATATTTACTTGCCTAATACACTTCTCGTTTCTTCTATCCATACTTTAAATATTTAAGACATTGTATAATTCCTGTCCTTTTACTTCGCCACTGCTATTACTCCATTCATCTCTTTACCATTATATTTATATTGATAGATATAAACACCACTTTCTACCACATCCCCGTCATCGTCTTTTCCCTCCCATCTATAAGGAGCAGAATCTATTGTTCTCACCTTCTTACCTGTAACATCGTAAATTTTGATAGAAACACTATCCCAATCTGTCAATCCGTCAAAATAAGCATAGTCATTTTTACCATCCGCGCAAGCAGGAGTGATAATTTTCTCTCTTGGACGATATGTAAAGTTATTTATTTGAGCAGGAAATAGGGCAAATAAACTTGTATGTATTAGTGATCTCTTTACAGTATTCAAATCTTTATTTACTTTTCCTCCAACCAGTCGCCACTCAAAACCATCCCACCATAAAATTTGTAATTCCTCTTCAAGAATCGGGGTTCCGTCTAGTTTGAATTCATCTGTAAAATCAAAATAAAGTAAAGTTAAATTATACGATTTTTTAAATTTAATATTTTCCGGTAAAATCTCATACGCTAACAAAGGATTTTTACTTGCGGCTACCCCAAAACCTTGAGGAACATCGCTAATATCTTTCTGCTTAAAGGTAATAGATGTATCTTTCTCCAATGCCCCCGCCGGTATCTCAATACAAGATTCTCCATCATCAGGATTACCATCAACTAAAACAATACTCCCTCCTTCCGGTCCTATGATTTTAGTAACACTCGGAATTATATCTATAATATAAGGAAAGGACTCTTTTTCAGCTACTCCGCCGGAACAGGAGACTTTGAAGTAAAATTTTATCCCGTCGGTAGTAACTGTTTCTTTGGGAATCCAGCCTTTAAATTTATAAGTAGATAATGGTACTGTAAGTTCCTGGATTATTACCTTATATTTATCATCCGATTCAGTTTTTTTCTTATAATATAGAGTCACTTTTTCTATATTTATTTCCGTACTAATATCTGCATCTATACATATTTTATTTCCCACTATATTAATCTTTAAGGGTGTATTGATAACGATAAAAGGTTTTGGAGTAAGACACCAGGAATAGGCAGCTGAAGGCTTTAATCCACTCCATTTTAGTCCAGCGGGTGAATCAGGCCAGGCAGTATTAATCATTCCTATACCATCTTTCCTTTCCCTTAAAATATCCGCCCACTTTCTGATATATTCTTCATCATATCCGGAAGAAACTAAATAATCGAATCCTCTGGATTTGAAATATTCAGGGCTATAATTCATTTTATCATCATTTGGATCATAACTTTCGTTATGACGATACCACCAAATTAAAAGAATAATATCGGTTGAAATTAAATCTGTGGCTCCGGCGGTTTTACCAAGAGGGCCATAATATTGAACCTGATAATCCTCTTTGCCTCCATTATGCCAGGGATTAAGCATATCATCCCACATCATCATTCTTATATTAGGGTCTATAGTGTGGATATAATCATTTAATTTGTTTATGTCTTCAACTAACAATTCGGCATTACTTATATTTCTTTTTTGAGATCTGGAATCTCTATTCATACCCCGAATTTCACCGTGGCCTATATTGATAAATTTAGGTTTAAAGACTTCGTCATTGATCACATCGCTGAGCATTTTAAACATAAGATTATATGTCCTTGGTTCAGAAAAACAGCAGGGATGACTCCACCAAGCCTTTCTTGCTATATGCACTACAAAATCATACTCTATTAATACTATCTCTCCCTCTGCAATGTTTCCACTCTCTATTCTTGTGATTCTCGTGGATACATGGTCAGGACGATAGGGATAACTCATTTTTCCATCAGTAACATTATAATCTATTCCTTCTAAATAGGTCGTTGTTTTATCCAAATTAGTTATAACAATGTCGGAGGAATCTGTCCTGATGACATTGGTTAAAGCACCATTCATTCTTTTTAAGGATATATCGTCAAACCAGGCGGTGCCATAACCTTTATAAATATTGGCATAAATTTGTATTTTGGCGCAATTACTTTGGGTTTTAAAATTTAAATGCCCCTCATCCCATTCTTCCCATCCTGCCGAAGAATCTAAAGAACAGTGATGTTGAATCCAACCTCCACCGGGATTTAACAATTGTTCCCCATTAGCATCCAACTCTCTTACTCTTATGGCTGGTGAGTAAGTCCCTCCTGTGTTGTTTATTTTAACCCAAAATGTCAAACTATAATATGTCGAGGGGGACGCAATTAAAACTGGAGAAGACATCCAGCCGCTAACCCCATCATTAAGACCGCTAATATCAACACGCACCGAATATGTGCCACTATGAGCGTTACTGCTATCCCATGACCAACATACCCCTAAATTCCAATCATCGGGCTTACCCTCCACTTTGGCATCTGTCTCAAAGCCAGAATTTTCTACGAAGATATCTGGAATTACCGGTTCAGCCACATTATTAACAAATTTAAATTGTTCATCTTGAACCCAAAGACCTTCAGCTACATGAGAATCTATTCTAAATAACGTATATGAAACACCGCCACCCTGTACTTCCGGTATAGGTTCAATGTGGCATTTTCTACAATAATTGAATAATCCTTGTAACATGTTACGACGATCTTCCTCATTTAAATTATACCACCATTCTGTTTCAAACATTGCCGTATTCATTTTATATGTAGCCATCTTATCTATCTTATCATAGACATAATCTTCATGAGTGTCATCAAAATTAACACCACAAAAATGCATCCCCCTCATCTTATTATCCGGCCAGTCTCTTATTTTGACAGCCTTGGCTGTAACGATATTATTTGTAGAGCTGAGTAACTGTTTTAAGGTCTGCATACCATAGAAGACACCTTTGGAGAAATTAGAAGAAATGATAATCATATTATCCGAGAAAACCTCTAAAAGATAGCCTTCTTCACCTAATTTGCTGTCAGGGATAAGACTTCTTTGTGTGCAGAGAGCCTGCATAGAGTTATCCTGGCTGGGATTGGCTAAAACAATGTATTTATCTCCGGAGATAGAATCAGTATTTATAATAGGCAGCAAGAGATGATAGTTAGTATTTAGGTTTTCTTGAAGCTGTTGAGCGGCAAAACAGTCATCTTCGCTGGATAAATTAGCCACAATGCTCCATGAGACACCTATGGTCAAATTATACTCTTTTAGAAATATCTCCTGGGCTTGAGGAACAAGGACTATTTCTTGAGCTTCTACCTTATAAGAATTTCTTAAGGATACTACGGGATATATTTGAAAAATAAAAAGAACGATAAAAACAATTATTCCTTTACCTAACCGGCGAGTAATTTTTTTCATATTTAATTTTTCTTTTTCCACTTTTGTAATGTCAAAAATCTTTTTTTTTCTCCCACTTTTTTCCAACACAAAAAAATCACTCTACCCCTTTTGTGCCCGCTTGTTTTACTTTGAAAAGAACTTTCGAACTTTTGATGCAATCTGACGATCGCTCATTCTATCTTCTGTTTCGACACCTACTATATGTTCAGCGATTTTTTTTCTTTCCATCCGTTTTTTCAATTCGCCCTTTGCTTCACCGGAACCAAATATTAGAATAGATTCTGAATTACGAATATACGAAATTACTTCGTCGTAATACAGATTGAGATGTCCCTTCAAATCTCTTTCGCGTACATCGTCGACCGAAACGGCTCGCTTGCCAAATGGATTAGTGGAATGTGAATCGTGAGAAGGGTGAACATATTCTTCAATATTTGATTTTACCAGCTTTATTTCTTCCCCTTTATCTGAACTAAATACAATAACGGCTTTCCTATGGTTAATCCATAAACCTACTTTTGTTTTCATACTTTCCTCCTCTCATAATATTTCGTAATGTCAAAAGTATTTTATTTTTTGGTAGCCGCAATTATCATCATTCCTCTCCACATTATGAAAAAATTCTTTTTTATTTTCCACGTTAGGTGCATTTTAGTTTACCATTTACACACCAGCAAGAATACCTACGCTTTGCTTGGCACACCTTTAAGCAACGCCCCGCAAACCTTCTTTGTCACAAAAAGTATATGCTTTTTGTGACAAAATATCAAGCTATTTTTATTACATTATATGTAATAAACATGCATAAATCGAACAGGCAAATATTTATCCGGAATAATATTCGTCTTTCTCCCAATTAGCGGGGTTGTTTATTATATATTCGCGGATTCGGGCAAGATCGGATTCATAGCGAATGACGTGTTCGTAAAAATTGCGTTGCCAGAAGCGGATATCAAATTTCGGCCAATTATTATTTTTGACATTTCGAATATATTCGTTCAATGACATTGTTTTAAACCATTGAATAATTGTCCCAACCATCGGCGTAGGGGCAGACCTGCATGTCTGCCTTTTAATATTGATATTATCAATGTCGTAATTATTAATGCGATTGTTATTAACATTATCCCCATTATCAGGGCGGACACATAGGTCCGCCCCTACAATCACGATTATTCCGTGTAAATGATTCGGCATTATTTTGTATTCGTCAATTTCAATCATATTGTATTTTCGTTTCAATTCTTGCCACCATTTATCAACCATTTTCCCGCATTCATTCAACACCATTTCACAATTACGCACATCACCGAATACGCATTTCCGGTCATTAACACACACCGTCACATAATACACGCCTTGTTGCGTATAATCGTAATCTTTTAACCTGATTGATTTGCGGTTTCCGGGCATGTGGTTACCTCGTTACAAATAAACGTAGGGGCAGACCCGCGTGTCTTCCCTTTAATATTGATATTGTCAATGTCGTGATTATTAATGCAATTGTTATTAACATTATCCCCATTATCAGGGCGGACACATAGGTCCGCCCCTACAATTATTATTATTCCGTTTAAATATTATATAATATAAATGTAGGGGCAGACCTGCGTGTCTGCCCTTTAATATCGATATTGTCAATGTCGTGATTATTAATGCAATTGTTATTAACATGATACCCATTATCAGGGCGGACACATAGGTCCGCCCCTACAAATTATTCTTTTATACGCAAAGCCCTGACCTTTACAACGCCTTTAATACTGTATATCGTCTTTAATGTCTTCTCATTCGGCATAGTAGAAATATCAATAATATTGTAAGCATAATCCCCTTTACTTTTATTTAACATCTCAACGATATTGATGTTGGCTGTCGCAAGAATTGTGGAAATCTGCCCGACCATATTGGGAATATTTTTATTCATAATCATCAAGCGAAAATCGGAATTTGTCACCAACTTAGTGTCAGGGCAATTTACCGAATTCTTGATATTTCCATTCTCGATAAAATCCCTAAGCTGTTCAGCAGCCATAACGGCACAATTCTTTTCAGCCTCTTTGGTTGACGCACCTAAGTGCGGAATTGCAATAACATTTTCCATATTAAGCAGTTCATCATCAGGAAAATCCGTTACATAACGCCCAACCGTCCCATTATTAATAGCTATCCGCAAGTCATCATTATTAATAATTCCCCCTCGTGAAAAATTTAAAAGACGCACTCCTTTTTTCATAAGGGCAAACTTTTTGACATCAATCATTCCGCGGGTTTTATCCGTTAAGGGAGTATGTACCGAAATATAGTCGGCATCACCAATCAACTCATCCATCCCATCCGCACGCTGAACGTCTCTGGATAATCCCCATGCTGATTCTACTGAAAGAAACGGGTCATATCCTATTACACGCATTCCTAAATCAATGGCACTATTGGCAACCATTACCCCAATTTTTCCAAGCCCAATTACGCCAAGAGTTTTCCCCTTGATCTCTTGCCCTGCAAACTTTTTTTTGTTCTTTTCTACGAGAGCAGGAACTTCAGGCCCTTTTCCTTTAAGAGATTGTGAAAAATTAATTCCCCCTGCAATATCTCGAGACGCCAAAAATAAACCGACTAAAACCATCTCCTTGACCGCATTAGCATTCGCCCCCGGGGTATTAAAAACGACAATCCCTTTCTCTGAACATCGTGAAACAGGAATATTATTCACCCCCGCACCAGCCCGTCCTACGGATAGTAATGCCTCTGGTAAATCCATATCGCACATATCTGAGCTTCGGACTAGTATCACGTTCGGATTTACAATTTCTGTCCCGATTTCATATTGATCCAAAGGAAAAACAGCCAGACCGTCTGCTGAAATCTTATCGAGTTTTAAAACTTTATACATTATTTCCTCCTCCTTTATTTGTTTCAAATTCTTTCATAAACGAAACAAGAGCCTTAACCCCTGCTATCGGCATTGCATTGTAGATACTTGCCCGCATTCCTCCTATTGTCCGGTGCCCTTTTAGAGTCTTCAATCCGCGTTGAGAACTCTGTTCAATAAATTCCGCGTCAACCTCTTTATTTCCGGTTACAAAAGGAACATTCATCATTGAACGACTCGTCTTTTGGACGGGACTACTAAAAAGGGTTGAAGAATCCAGATAATCATACAAAATTTGCGCTTTTTCCTTATTGTTCTTTTGCATAGCAGGCAAACCACCGTTCTGTTTGACCCATTCAAAAACTAATCCGGCTATATAAATCGAATAACACGGCGGCGTATTGTATAGAGACCCATTATCAACCTGAGTTTGATAATTCAAAAGCGATGGAACATCCTTGGCGGCTCCGCCAACAAGATCTTCCCGGATAATGACTATGGTCACCCCCGCCGGCCCGATATTTTTCTGAGCACCTGCAAATATTACCCCAAATTTAGATACATCTATCGGTTCCGACAAAACATTGGAAGACATATCTGCAACAAGAGGAACATCCCCTGTTTGAGGAATCTCCTTATATGCCGTTCCGTATATAGTATTATTGGTCGCGATATAAAAATAATCCGCATCTTTTGAAAACGTTGCCGGATCTAGTTTAGGAATACAGGTAAAATTATCTTCCTCGGAACTGGCAACAATGTTTATCTCACCAAATTTTTTAGCTTCCGTTATCGCCTTTTTCGTCCACTGTCCCGTATGAACAAAATCAGCCTTTTTACTTTTTCTCATTAAATTTAACGGTACCATGGCAAACTGTAGGGACGCACCACCCTGAAGAAACAACACCTTATAATTTTCAGGAATATTCATCAGATCTCTTAACTTCACCTCCGCCGATTCGATAATTTGTTTAAATTCTTTCCCCCGGTGAGAAATCTCCATCACAGACATTCCTGAACCTTTATAATCCAACATCTCCTGAGCCGCTTTTTGTAAAACCTCTTCCGGTAAAATCGCCGGACCGGCACTAAAATTGTAAACCCGTGTCATGCCTTCCTCCTTTAATATTTTGTGATCATTTTATGAATATTTTGTGATAATGTCAAGAAACAACATGCGGGCAAAACCTGGCACTTCATTTCTATTCAACATTCCCCTTATCTTCTTCTTTTCCCCCAAGTCCGTGTCCGTCCCTGTTTCTTGCCGAAACTGCGGGGTTTGGACCGGTTTTTTGACTCTTCAACAAATTTTTGACGCGGAAAGTCAGGATGATCCGATACAGACAAGGTTAACTTAATAAGTTTTTCGATATTACGCACATCCTTTCCTTGCTCCGGCGTCGCAAAAGAAATGGCACGCCCTTTTTCTCCTGCTCGCCCTGTCCTTCCTACCCGGTGTACATATTGCTCAATATCATCCGGAAGATCGTAATTAATGACCAATTCTATACCGATAACATCTATCCCTCTGGCCGCAATATCAGTCGCCACAAGCACTTTATATTTCCCTATCTTAAATCCATTGAGTGCCTCCTTCCGCTGTGCAAGCGAACGGTCAGAATGAATTTCCGAGGCCTTGTGCCCCATTTGATGAACAGCCCTTCTGATATTTTTAGCTCCCCTCTTTGTGCGGGAAAAAATCAATACCGGCCCATAATACTGCTCAAGTATTTTAGCCAATAGTTGTTTCTTTTCAATTCTTTTGACAATAAATAATTCCTGAATAACATGTTCCGCCGTAGTTCCGGACGGTGCAACTTCAATATGAACGGGAAGTTTCATATATGCAGCTGCTATTTTTACAATTTCCTGTGGTATCGTCGCCGAAAAAAGCATTGTCTGCCTTTTAATCGGAATGACCTTAAGGATACGTTTTATATCCGGCAGGAAACCCATATCCAACATACGGTCTGCTTCGTCAATAACCACTATATCCACATCCGACAAATGGATTGTACGCTGGTTCATATGATCGGCAAGCCGTCCGGGTGTCGCGATAATAACACGACAATTAGTCTTTAACTTCCTCAACTGCTCCCCCATGGATGCCCCGCCTATGATAACAACCGTTTTTACACCAAATAGCGGAGCAACCTTGCTAAAGGTCTCGTCAACCTGAAGAGCAAGCTCCCTGGTAGGCACGACAACCAAACAACGCCCCTTCGTCTGGGAAAGACGCTGAATAACCGGTATGGCAAAGGCTAACGTTTTACCTGTCCCTGTTTGTGCAACCCCAATAATATCTTTCCCTTCCAACGCAATAGGAATCGTTTTATGTTGAATCGGAGTAGGCACCGTAAATTTCATCCTGTCTAACACTCCAAGTATCTTTGGAGCAATTCCCATTCCATAAAAAGAATGGTTTGATCTTTCTGATTCTTTCATTGTAATTACACCTCTCTTAGAATTTTAATTAGTTTAACAGCTGTCATCTGCCATTTATTTGTTTTTGCTTTTTGAAATCCCTTTTTTTACACAAAAATTGCCTTTTTCTTCTCTTATGCTTACCTGCCTGTCCGCCAATCTTTAAGGCGGGTCCGCCAATCCTTAAGGTGGATTATATCTAATCCAATCTTCAATAACTTCCCCCACTTCACACCTGGTTTATTCAGATATTTACTTGTTTAATATATTTTTCCTTTCTTCCATTCATACTTTAAAGCTTTAAGCATTTTTCCGTATAATTGTATATTCATTGTCCTAATCTGTTTCATCTTTTTTCAGAAAAATTGATTCAAGCATATCCGTCAGATCCAGAGGATCCCGCATCCCTTCTGTAGCTTCTCCCTTATCAAAATGTTCCGAATTTATGTTTCTATTCATTATTTCGTAATTTTTAGATTTTTAATGCCATTTTTTCCAAATTCATCTTTATATTTTTCAACGAAAGGACGTTCTTTCTCTAACAACTCATCAAAAGTCATTTTTTCTATCGCCTTTTCACCATATTTTTCAATAACATCTCGCTTTGATAAAGAGGATACCAAATCATCCCAGAAAAAGGCATTGTCATATTCTTCTATGTACTCATCTATTTCCTCATCATCTTCAAATTCGATAGTAGGAAAAAATCTATTTAATTCGCTGTTAAATTCTATATACTTATCTAACCCGGCATCTTTGGCAAATGAATAAATATGCTGTTCTGTTTCATTGTATTTCTTAACTATATTATCAAAGCGAACAGAATTAATCATCCAATTGCCAAGATATACCATTTTAATCAAATCTTCATACTGCTTTTTCGTAAATTTAATTTCCATTATTTTATCCCCTCCTCTTTAAAATATTTTCCTCTCTTATTTTTTCATTACTTATTATTCTACCTCTGTCTTTATGATTGAAGCACCTATTATTAAATTCAAATAAGAATCGATATTATGTCAACCGGGTTAACTCCGTCTGAGTATACGCCAATACCATTTTTTTCTAATCCTTATTTTACTTCTATAGTAGCCTTAGCATCAAAAGGATTTGTTCTTATAGCCAAAGAGAAAAGATAAGGATAATCGTATTTTAAATGTTTCATATAATTTAACCATTCAAAAATCAACAAGTGATACGCCCGTTTAATATCACCGGCGAGATGTTGATAATCCGTTTGGGGCAAGTATTTAAAATCTTTTCTTTTAACTAGTTCTTCCGTTAAATGAAATACTCCAAAAAGAAGGTCAGTAAAAGAGTCATGTTCTAACAAATTGGGATTTCCTAATAGATTAAGTAAAAAATCCCTTTTTTCTAACAAAATTTTTTTTATTTCTTCTAATTCTCCTTTTTCAGTATCAATATTACTCGTATGTTCCTTGAGATATTTATGTACTCTTAAAAAATCTTGATTAGACCAATCATTAGCAACAACTAGCTTTTTAGTAATTTTAAAAGCTTCTAAATCAAAATCGGAAAGTTTTTTAAGTAAGATGGTCCCTATTTCACTAAAAAAAACACCAATTACCATGTTGAGCTTTTTTAACATTATCTGCTTTTCTCTATAAACAAGTATCCCGTGAATAATCAGAGAAACCAGTAAAACTTCCAGGAAAACAAAAGCAACATCCCCCAATAGATAGATAAAAATATGATGAGCATCCCTGAAAACTAAATAATGAACAAGATAAACTACTGCAGATAATATCACTAAAACCAAACCTAAAACAACTTGCCAATTAAAAATACGTTTCATTTTTTTCCTCAAATCCCCTTCTAACCCCGCACTGGAATTGCCTGTTTGTTTTTTTTGTTTTTAATGATGTTTAACAAAATTCCTAACAATAAAAAAATACTGGTTATCATCCTCATCCAGGAAGGAATTATTGTACTATGATGAACTATTAGCTGGGTAATATCAATATTTAAAAATCCCCACAGATAATTTAACAAAAAACCCAATCCCAGGCCGCATCCGATAATTGAACTTAAAAAAATAAAAACAGTTTTCTTTCCAAACTGACTAGCAATAACGGTGAGAGCTACTGAATTTGTAGCCGGACCGGCTAAAAGAAAAACAAAGGCTGCTCCGGGATTCATTCCTTTCAAAATTAATGCTGCTACTATAGGTAAGGAACCGGAAGAACATACATACATTGGTATTCCCACCAAAAGCATAATAAATATCGACTGCCATCCGGAACCAAGATAACGCACAACCAATGTTTCAGGAATAATAGATGATATCATTCCTCCGATTAAAATACCGATTAGCAGCCATTTACTAACATCCCCTAAAAGATCGCCAAAGGCATAAGTAAAAACACCTTTAATTTTATTTAAAACATTATGTTTTACCAGCAAATGTTCATTATTATGACAAAGTTTGCACTTGTGTTCATTATCGCTGGAATTAAAAGACGGCTCTTCTTTTTTTAAAAATAAATTGGCCAAAACCCCGGCAAATACGGCAATGACAAAAGAAGCCACTACCCGATAAACAGTAAAAACTCCACCCAGCAAAGCATAGGTAGCAAAAATAGAATCAATTCCTGTGGTAGGAGTAGAAATCAAAAAAGAAAGTACAGCCCCCCTGCTTGCTCCGCTTTTGCGTAAAGACAATGCTGCGGGAATTACCCCACAGGAGCAAAGCGGCAAAGGAATGCCAAAGAGAGATGCTTTTATTACCGACAGAAAATTATTTTTACCCAGATGGTTGGCAATTATTTTTTCTTGTATAAAAACATGCAAAATTCCGGCAAATAGAAAACCGAAAACCAGATATACTGACATTTGGTTTAATAAAAAATATGCTTCTTTAATAATGTTTAAGATAATTTGCATATTTTCCTCTAAAATTTAGGAGCAGATAAATACTTGAAACATACAAGGGAAATATCCCCCTTGTTTTAGCGATAATTACAAAAACTTAGTGCTAAGGAAAAATCAATTTCTTTTAGATGAGTAATAACTACTTGCAAATCGTCCTTTTTTTGTGAAGAAACCCTCAATTTATCATCTTCAATCTGTGTCTGCACCTTCAATTTCAAATCTTTGATAATTTTTACCAATTCTTTTGCTTTTTCCTTGGAAATACCTATCGATATCTCCACATTTTGACGCAAAGTCCCCTCAAATGCTTTATCAGGATCATTGAAATTAAGTGCTTTCGGAGAAATTCCTCTTCCAACAACACGGGAAACGAATATACTTTTTAACGCTTTTAATTTATAATCATTATCTGCAACTAAAACTACTTTCTTTTCCTTGCGATCATACTCAATGGAAGATTTACTATTTTTAAAATCATACCGCTGAGCTAATTCTTTCTTAGCCTGGTTTATAGCATTATCCATTTCCTGCAAATCAACCTCTGAAACAATATCAAAAGAAAACTTGGCCATATTTTATCTCCTTTTTAAAAAAATTATTAAAACCAAAAAAAATCTGTGCCTGTTTTTTATCTATGGACTATTCTTTCAAACTCCCAACTCCCAAATTCAAACTTCAAACTTTTTTAACTTATAACTTTCTGTTATCCGTTGTCCATGGACTAAATCTGTTTTTATTCTTGTCCGTTACTATGGACTATTGACTATCGACTATCGACTATGGACTTTTGTTTATCTTTATCTTTATCTTTATCTTTTGTCTTTATCTTTGTCCGTAATCTATGGACTATCGACTGTGGACTATGGACTGTCTTTCTGTCTATGGACTGTCTTTCTGTTTTTCCGTATCCCATTCGGCAAACCGTTGTTTATAATACTCACATTCTTTTTCATATTTAGAAAGCGTTTTTTCCAGCTGACCATATAGTAAATCAATATGCGAACGCAATTCGTGATGTTTCCGGGATAGCTCTGTAATAGCCGACGAATTACCCTTTGTAGACGCTTTTACCAGAAAAGCAGTGGTTTGATGCATTTCTTTCTCTTTTTCGCTTATAGTTCTTTCTAACTCTTTTATTCGTAATTCAAGCGGATTGAGTGCCTGGCTGCGATCCTGAATAAGTTGCGCTTTCAATTTTTTTAAAGCTTTCCTGTCAACAGCAACCACATTTTTCTTTTTCTGTTTCCGAGACTCTCCTTCCTCATCCTGCCAACCAATTTTCCGAAGAAACTCCCTATACATTCCGTCAAAAACCGTAACACGCCCCCGGTCAAATATAATAAAACGATTGGCTATAGCATTCAGAATCATTTCGTTATGGGAAACAATAACCAGAGAACCGTCAAAATTGTTTATTGCTTCCAACAAAGCATCGCTAGATTCCATATCTAAATGGTTCGTTGGCTCATCCAGCAAAAGCAGGTTTGACGAACTCATCAACAATCGGCCTAAAAGCACCCTGCTTTTTTCTCCGCCGGAAAGTAGTTTTATTTTTTTTAAGGCATCATCACCACTGAACATCATCGCACCACAAATATTGCGTACCGTCTGAGGAAGCGAACTGGAATTGCCTTCCCCAACTTCTTCCAACACCGTCTTGTTTTCCCTCAGTCTGGCAATATTTGATTGCCCAAAATAACCAATCTCCACTGCGGCATGCATTTTAATATTTCCCGATTGAGACTTCAGCTCACCAGCAAGAATCCGCAATAATGTGGATTTACCCCGCCCATTTCTTCCAATTACGCAAATCCGTTCCCGTTTACCCAGCGAGATAGAAAAATCATCAATAAGTTTGGGTTCATTTTGGTCATAACTGAAGCCTATATTGTATACCTGCATCATCTGTGCTGCCGGAAACAAGGCAGTGTTAAAAGCAAACTCGAGATTATCTATTTTTTTCAGTTTATCCTGTTTTTCCCGTTTTTGAAGAGTTTTTATCCGGGACTGAACCATCCCCCCCAACCGTGCTTTAGCCCGGAACCGCCGGATAAACAATTCCGTTTTCTTTCGCTCTTTATCGTCACGAAGACGGGTTTTCTCATAAATTTCTTCTTCTTGTGCAATCTGATTATATAACTTGGCAGTATCTCCGGAAATTTTTTTGACGGTATTACGATGAATGACCATCGTATGAGTAGTAATATTGTCCATAAAATTACGATCGTGGGTAATCAGCATGATCTCTGTCTTCCAGGACTTCAAAAATCCGGTCAACCAACGGGTAGCAACAATATCAAGATAATTATTCGGCTCATCCAGAAGAAGAAGATCCGGAAAAGAAATGAGCACCTTAGCAAGATTAAGCCGTATTTGATAGCCACCGGAAAAAACTGACGGGTGTTTAGATAAATCGTCTTTGTTAAAACCCAGCCCGCTAAGCACTTTTTCTACCTTCCAATGATTATGCTTTTCTTCATCCCGAAGACCAAGACAACCCTCTTCCAAAGCAGTTACCTGTGTAAAATTGATGTACTGCTCAACATGTCCGATACGATAATTACGGGGAAAGAAAATACTCCCGGCATCCGAATCAATACGCCCGAGAATCATAGAAAACAGCGTCGACTTCCCCGACCCATTTCTTCCTACCAGGCCAATCTTGTCTCCGCGATTAATAGAGAAACTGAGATCCTTAAATAATATCCGTTCCCCGTATGATTTACTAAGCCCTAATATCTGTATCATAGTAAAAAATTAATATAGCCCTCTAAAGAATCACCTCTGCAAATAGCCAAAAATGTTCTTGTCTATAATTTCCCCTCTGAATTATATATTTATAGTGTGAGAATATGGAGAGACCGACGAAGTTTTACTCATAGCAATAATGTATAACCATTTACGTTATTTATTATTTTACTTAATCAGCCGACTTTGCCTTTTTTAAAAATTCTTTATATTCCTTTTTTGCTTTTTTGTATAATTCTTTTTTTCCTTTAACCTGGTCAGTCATACTTTTTCTGGAATTTTTCGCCTTTTCTTTTGCCAATAAATATTCCAGCTTTGCTATTTTTTGTTCTTGCTTTAAACAAAGAGCCTCTATCTTAATTAAGGCTTTGGGAATACCAATGTTTGTATATTCCCATGTTAATTTATTTAACTTCACTAATTCTTTATTAGTTAAAATCGATTCCATCCCTTTTTTGTTCTTTTCTGTATTTTTCCCTTCTGTAGGACGGCCTTTTATTTTTTTAAAAGCATCTTCTATTTTAATCTGTTGCTCTAAGTAAGCATCCCGAAACCAGTCTAATATTTCGTCTATTTTTTTCGATGCGTCAATATCTATGATTTTTTCCTGTGCAATAATTTGCCTGCTTTTGGGTAAAATAAACATACCGAAAATTAATAAACAAATTATCATACCGAACATAAATTTTAAAAATTTCATTTTCCCTCTTTTCATAAAAATGATTAAAGTTCTACAAAATATTTTTAACCCGCTTCACCTGTGTCATTGCGAACCTATAAAAAAATAACAATCTCCTTCTCCCATGAAAACAACAATATTGCTTTCCCATTTTACCTCACAATGATATTTTTAAAAAAATTTTAAACAATCTCTAAAAGCAACCCTTCAAATTGTTTGTCGGCAACAAATTTTATCTTTATGCCGGTTAAATTTTACCTACTGCGTCATGAGCAGCTAATACCAGTGGATATGTAGTCGGAGCACTGGTCAAACAAGGATGAGTAGCCATTTGCAGGGTTTCCAACTCAGTTAAAGAAATCCGTTGCTGTATTGCTACTCCAATGATATTAATTATTTCGCCACAGGATATTCCCCCTGAAACCTGACCACCCATTAAAATCCCGGACTGTTTTGAAAAAATTAATTTAACTTTTAATTCATGTACGTCAGGCATAGTAACGGGATGTTTATCAACACTATTAGCAACACCTACCACAATTTCAAAACCTTCTCTCTTTGCACTCGTTTCAGTAAGTCCGGCTGAAGCTAAAGCTAAACCGTTAACATAGGTTGAATATATTGCAATTATTCCTTTAATTTCACGAACAACTTTTAGCTGATACAGATTTGAGCCGGCTATTCTGGCTTCTGCGGTTGCGGTTGAAGCAAGCATTACCGGTGCATCTTTGCGTGTAAAAAAATCTCTTTTCCCCGCACAATCTCCTACCGCAAAAATATCTGAATCAATCGTTCTCATATATTCATCTACCCAAATACCTCTACCCATGCCTATTCTCAAACCTGCTTCTTTAGCCATTTTCGTATTAGGAAACGCACCAATGCCTAAAACAACACAATCAACAGCTATCTCCTGGCCATTAGAAAATTTAACCGTTTTTACTGCTTCATCGCCTGAAAAACTTTCTACCTTAACATTGGTCAATACATTTACTCCATTTGCCTTTAATTTTTCCTCTACTAATTGGGAAAATTCGCTATCAAAAGAATTAGCTAATAAATCCGGCAACATTTCAACTAAATACACATTATGCCCGTCTATTTTGGCAAGCTCATCGGCAAATTCCACTCCAATAAATCCTCCTCCTAATACCAAAACATTTTTTGCTTTTTTAAAGGTTTTTACAGCGTCTTTGAGATAGTCCATTTCTTTATACACAGGATAGATACCTTTTTTATCAATACCGGGAATAGGTGGTACAATAGGGTTTGAGCCAACCGCCAAAATTAATTTTTCATAATGATAGGTATCTTTATTTTTAGTAGTGACAACTTTTTCTTTACGTTCTATTTGGACCGCTTCATCTACAAATACTTCAACATTGTTCTTTTCCAATGCCGCATTTCCTAATTTGTTTTCCTCCGGATTTTTTAAAGAAGCAAACATATATGGAATACCACAAGGAATAACCCCCTTCTCTATACTTTTGATCAGAGATATTTTTTTATTCGGATAATATTTTCGGGCGGTAACCGCACTAATTATTCCGGCAGGACCTCCCCCTACTACTAAAACATCTGTTTCTTTTTTCATTTACAATTTACTCCTCTTTATTAATTTAATATTAACTATTATAATGAAAATGGCTTTTTCTATTATAATATTATTTCTTGAAATATTCATTTATTGTCTTTTTGACGCAATAACAACATCACCCCGATAATAACTAATATCAACACTACGATCATTATCATAATTAATTTCTCCTCTTTTTTAAAAAATATAATGCATTATACAAGTTTTGATTATTGTTTTCAATAGAGAAATGTTTTTTTATAGTCATCGCAAAAAAATGGGAGATAATGCGAGGATGATATTATTCGCTCTGTAAAAAAATGTTCACGCTTACATTGAAGTGAACAACATATATTTTTTTATTTCCGACTATTTTTGCAAGACAAAACCGATTTATCCTTTGGTTACTCGTAACTTATCCTTATAGGGGCAGGTAAATTCATCTCCTGCATAAAGGGGCCGGGCATAATATTGTGTATGCAATAACTCCCGAGCTTTATCTTCCAAAGGTTTACCTAAATATTCCTTGTACAATTGTTGAATATACGGGTTTTTATGTGATTTACGAAAAGGAAGTTTTTTCTCTTCTTCGTAAATTGCTTTTGCTCTTTTTTCCCTTATTGCTAATCCTCCGTAAGGCTGCCCTCCTCCACCTACACATCCCCCCGGACACGCCATTACTTCAATAAAATGATACGGAAGTTGATTTTTTCGTTTTCCTTCCGCTACCTTGTCCAGAATATATTTTACATTGCCCAAACCATGGGCAACAGCAACTCTTATTTTTTGATTATCTATCTCAATCTCCCCTTCCTTTACCCCCTGGAAACCACGAACCGATTCAATATTAATATTTAACAGTTCTTCTGTTGTAATAAACTCATAAGCCGTTCTCAAAGCCGCCTCCATTACTCCCCCTGTAACACCAAAAATTAAACCTGCTCCGGAATAAACGCCAAAAGGAACATCCGCTTTACCATCAGGAAGGTTAACCAGGTCAATTCCGGCTTGTTTAATAAGTCTGGCAAATTCTCTGGTGGTAATGGTAACATCTACATCCTGAACCCCTGAGGAAAACATATCATAACATCGAAGTATCTCATATTTTTTTGCCGTGCAAGGCATTATCGAAACCATAAATATTTTCTCTTTAGGTATTTTCATTTTTTCCGCCCAGTAAGTTTTGACCATTACCCCTAACATTTGATGAGGAGATTTTGCCGAAGAGAAATTATCAATAAATTCAGGACAAAATTTTTCCATATAATCAACCCAGGCCGGGCAACACGTGGTAATAAGAGGAAATCGATGTTTTTCTTTTTTATATCTTTTGACAAATTCCGATGCCTCTTCCATAATTGTTAAATCGGCACCAAAATTAGTATCAAACACATAGTCAACACCCAGCAACCTGAGTGCAGTATAAATTTTTTCAGTAATAGAAGTTCCCGGTGGTAAACCAAATTCTTCCCCCAGAGCAACCCTCACCGAAGGGGCAATCTGTGAAATTACAATAGTTTCCGGATCGTTAAGTGCGTCCCATACCTCCTGGGTATGTTCTTCTTCATAAATAGCTCCTGTAGGACAATAAGAGGTACATTGTCCACACTTGACACAAGGACTATGAAATAAATCCGGTTTTGCCGCAGCATAAATTTCAGAACCCCTCTCAAACATTGCTAATGCATTTACTTTTTGAATTTCGCTGCAAATATAGACACACCTTTCGCAAGCGATACATTTTTGCGAATCAATGTTTAACGCTACAGAGGTGTTGTCCCGATGTCCTTTTTTTAGCTTATGGAAAAACCGAAGTTCATCTCTAACACCTAACTGAATGGCCAAATCCTGTAACTGACAATTTCCATTTTTAATACAAACAAGACAATCCGTGGGATGAGAAGACAGTATCAATTCTAAATTTATACGCCTTGCTCTAAGGACTCTTTCCGTGTGGGTAAATATTTCCATCCCTTCCTCTACAATAGTAGTACAGGCACACTCTAAATGCTCTCTCCCCTTTATTTCTACCAGACAAATACGGCATGTTCCTTTCACCTTAAGATCCGGATGATAACACAAGGTAGGAATAATTATCCCGATTTTTTTAGCTGCGTCTAAAATTGTACTCCCCTCAGGAATTCCGACCTTCTGCCCATTTATTATTAAGTTTATCTCCGGATTCATTTTCCCATATTCTCCCTTCAAAAGGTAATGTTAAAAATCATTGTTTTATTTACTCTACCTATGAAAAATATCCCATAATCCATAATCCTTTTTTTCTTTTATGTTTTATTTGATAATATCCATCAAAAAATATTTTTCGTGCTTTGCATTTTAAGGAACGAATATCTTAATAGTTTTCGCAGAGTAATTCATAGTAACTTTGCGGATGTGCACAAGCCGGACACAGTTGAGGTGCTTCTTTTCCTTCATGGACATATCCGCAATTACGACATTTCCATTTAACTACACTATCCTTTTTAAATACATTAGATTCTTTTATATTTTTAAGTAATTTTAGGTACCGTTTTTCGTGTTCTTCTTCTACTTCTGCTATCTCTTTAAATAAATCAGCTATTTCCTCAAAACCTTCTTCTCGAGCTGTTTCTTCCGCTTCTTTATAAAGTTTAGTCCATTCCATATTTTCCCCTGCTGCGGAAGCTTCCAGATTAGCTGCAGTATCATTGATAATTCCGGCAGGATAGCCTGCAGTAATTTCTAATTCTCCCCCTTCCAAAAATTTAAAAAATCTCTTAGCATGTTCTTTTTCATTATCCGCGGTTTCTAAGAATATCGCCGCTATTTGTTCATAGCCTGCTTTTTTGGCTACAGAAGAAAAATAAGTATACCGGTTTCTTGCTTGTGACTCTCCGGCAAACGATGCCAGGAGATTTTTTTCTGTTTTGGTCCCTTTTATGCTTTTCATTTTAAACCCCTCCTTTAATGAATTATATTTTTTTAGAGTCTCTCATCTTTCCCTTATTTTATTGCATAATTACCTTTATTCCGGTCTTTTAACTCCCCGAGTTTACTCTTGTTCCAATTTTCAATACGTGAAAAATAACCTACCACCCGGGAAATATGATGAATTTTTTTTCCCTGGGTTATCTGGTTTTCCAAAATCGGCCACTCATTTTGTTGGATTGCTTCAACAAGGAAATGGGCAACAGTGTTTAGTTCTTCGCTCCCGACAAAATAACCGTCTTTACCTTCATGTTCTCCCTGATACCAGTGGTAACCATTTTCAACACAAGCATTTATAAAATCTTCTACTTCCATTTTTTTATACCTCCTATTTCTTTAATTTTTTTTTCTGCTAATTTCTTACTTTTTCTGTTATTTTTATCCTCCGCTTTATTTATTTTTCCAAAGACCATGTATAGTACAAAATTCCCGCACTTCTAATATATCCGTTTTTGAGACATCAGATTGAACCTCGGGATTTTGTCCGGGTTTTAATTCTACCCTCAAAACTTTATCGTTGGTCAGGACCTCAATAAATTTGATATAATGTTTTTCTTCCATAGGATGGGCAATACTTCCTACTTTTATGGTGGTTCCCCCATCGACTTCTTCTATTACCGGAACATGTTTTTCGCTTCCGGTATCCTCGCTTTTGGCCTCTAATTTTACCATTGGCTGATTACAACATACCAGTGCCGGTGCCCCTTCATGGGTTATTTCCACAACATTTCCACAAATATTACAACGGTAAAGCTCTCTTAACTTAGTCACTTTCTTTTCCTCCTTATTAAATAATTTTACATTTATTTTAGCGAAAAACAACGTTTTTTTTCTTTTTTTATACAGGTTTTTCCGCAATGATAACAAATCTCATTTCTTAAATATCCACCGTTAAAAAATTCAACAATATTCTCGAACGTTGTCCGGGCAATATTACTCAACGCTTCTTTAGTAAAAAAACCCTGATGGGAAGTAATAAGTACATTGGGAAAAGTCAGGAGCCGTGCTAATACATCATCGCTAATCATTGATGACGAAAAGTCCTCAAAGAAATAATTGCTTTCTTCTTCATACACATCTAATCCTGCTCCTCCGATTTTCCCACTTTTAAGGCCTTCTATCAATGCCTGGGTCTTAATTAATTTTCCTCTACCCGTGTTGATAATCATTACCCCGTCTTTCATCCGGGAAATACTCTCTTCGTTAATCATATATTGGGTTTGAGGCGTTAATGGACAATGTAAGGAAATAATATCCGATTTTTCATAAAGTTGAGCAAGAGAAACATAAGTAACCCCTGCACTCTTTGAATATGACTCATCAGGGTAGAGATCAAAACAAAGAATATCCATCCCAAATCCTTTAAGAATAGAGATTAAACATTTTCCGATTTTTCCGGTTCCGATAACCCCGGCAGTTTTACCGTGCATATCAAATCCAATCAATCCGTTGATGCTAAAATTATTATCCCGGGTACGATAATAAGCCCGGTAGATTTTCCTGTTTAATCCAAGCATCAAGGCTACCGCATGTTCACTAACGGCATAAGGAGAATATTCCGGCACACGCATAATATGAATATTTTTAAATGCTGCTCTTAAATCCACATTGTTATATCCGGCACAACGCAAAGCAATTAATTTAACACCTTCTTGTTTTAGTATATTTATAACATTTTTGTCAACAGTATCGTTAACAAATGCACATACTACATTAAATCCCTGCACCAGTTCAGCAGTGTCTTTGTTTAAATGATTTTTGAAATATTTTATATCAAAATTATAATGACTGTTTGCCAGCTCAAAAAATTCCCGGTCATAAGGTTTAGTATCAAAAAATGCTATCTTGACTTTATTCATTTTTGTCCCTCCGGTTTAATTTTTTTTCAGCAAATAAGCTAAGGAAACACTTTTTAATTCGGAAATGACACACTTTTCTATCTTATCAATTTTCTTTTTAAGTTTACAGGTTTTTATGTTCGGACAAACTTGTTTTTTAAAAATACATTCATTTAGTTTTAGTGGCCCTTGAAAAATTTTCATCAAATCGGTCAGAAGTATTTTATCCTGAAGCTTAGTTAAGGAAAAACCACCGTTTTGTCCTTTATATGACTTGAGTAGTTTTTTCTTGTTTAAAATTTGAAGTATCTTTCTTAAAAAAGGTCCGGGGATTTCTAATACCCTTACCAGTTCCTCAACCGTTACTTTCTTTTTTTTACTCTGAGCAATAAAACAAAGTGCCCGAACGGCATAATCTGTATTCCTTGTAATCAATTTCATATTTGTCTCCCTTTGTTTATGATACTAAATTTGTATCATTTGTCAAGAAAAAAAATAAAATTAATTTTATTTAATTTTTTTCCCGAGCATAAAAGCTTTAATTAAATATTTTTGCGGTATTTTATCCATCTTTGATGTTCCAGTCAAGGTAAAATCATCTATTATTTTTATCCCGCTGTATTTACAAACTTCCTTTAACCGGCCAAAACAGGCTCTTGATTGATTAAATATCCAATTAAACGGCCAGGATGTACTGCAGGCAGTAACCAATACAGCTTTCTTACCCTTTCCTGCCTTAGCAACAGGAAATCCTAGGGGTTTCTCTTCGATTAAAAAACCGAATAATCGCTCTATTGTTCGAAGCATTATTCCGGAAACATTTCCCCAGTGTGTTGGCGTAGCGAATATTATTACCTCATTTCTTCTTATTGCCTCTTCAACAATTTGGATATCATCCCTTATTATACATTTTTCTTCTTTCTGGCATTTCATACATCCTTTACAATCACTTATATCCTTAATGTCCGACAAATATAAAATTTCACATTCGTTATTTTTCTCCAAGGACCCTTTTATGATTTCTTTAACTATTATACTTATTTTTCCGTTTTTTTTAGGACTTCCGTTAATTGCCAGTATTTTCATTCTTAATCCTTTATTTTAATTATTGATATTTCCTGAAATTTACTTCTATGTTTTTCTATTTTGAAATTTTTAGCCATTAAATAATTATCTATATCCGTTAAATTAATTTTAGTAACATTATGTTTTTTACCTTCACTGAGATGAACCTTATCAACTAATTCCAACCCTTCTTTAGTAAAATCACTTAAAACAATTTTACCTCCCGGGGAAACGATTCGAAACCACTCATCCATAACTTTAAATGAATTTGTAAGATGATGAACTACATTAACCGAAATAATTGTATCAAAACTATTATTATCAAAGTTTAAATGTTCGGCATCTTCTATTTTAAAATCTACTCGCTTATCCAATCCTAAATATTGCGTATTCAAACGGGCAAACTCCTGTTCTTCTGAGGAAATATCAACACTAACAAAGCTATAGCCCTTTTTGGCTAAAGCAACGGTTAAATGTCCCTTTCCTGTACCGATTTCTAATATGCGACCATAAATAGGTTGTGCTTTCTGAATAATAAGGTTCCGTTCTCTTTCATTGTCATAACCAGAATTTTTATAAACATCTATTCGCTCTAAATACCGCTGATGGTTCTCTATTGCCTCTTTTTTCAAGGTTCTCTCCTGTTATTCTATGTTATATTTTAAAATTATTTTTTTACTCTTCTAAATATTCCTTAGCCACTGTTCCCCACTCAAGATCATAAGGAGGACGGGTAAGTTTTTCCAGATATTGTTTAGCTTCCTGAGTACGATGTAACTTTTGTTTAAGAATTTTACCCAACGCAAGTAATACCTTCGGCATATAAGTACTTCTATTAAATTTTTCAATAATGTATTGATAGGTCTGCACTGCTTCTTTCCAGCGTTGGGCTTTTTCATAAAAAGAAGCAATCTGAAAAAAAAGAAAATCGTTTAATTCTGCGTTTTTGACAACAATTTTTGTCCGGTCTAAAATTTCATTCATTAAGACTGTATCATCTTTTTCATTAGCTATTTTCATTAATTCTATTGCTGTCTGACAAAAAGCCGATTGATTATTTTCCCGCTCATAAACACGCAAAAGGCCTTCTCTCGCTTTTATGTGTTGCGGACAAACAATAATAATTTCGTTAAAAATTCTCCGGGCTTTTTGAAAATCATTCAAAAAAAAAGCAGAAACACCTTTTTCCACCTTGAGTTCAAGTTTATTCGGAGCCTGTTCAAATATCTCTTCCCATTGTTTGCCAATACGAAAAGTTCTAATTAAAATCCCTCCTCCGACACCGAAAAGGAAACCACCTATATGTGCCCAATATCCTACTCTGGGTGTATATTTAAGAGTCATTAAACCCATAAATAATTGTTGAAAAAACCATAAGGGGGCTACTATCCATGCCGGCACTTCAAACGTTCCAAAACGAGGATAAAAAGATAAAAATAAGAGGTAGAAAATACGGATTTTCATTGCCGCATAACGAATAAGAAAAGCTCCCATCATTGATGCCACTGCCCCGGAAGCTCCGATCAAAGGTTCCTGGTGTTGAGGATAAAAGGCATTTTGCACTAAAGCCGCCACTACTCCGCCTAAAAGGTACAATGATAAAAAAATCGGTGGTCCCCATCGCTCCTCTATATTGCATCCAACTAACCATAAAAAGAACATATTAAAAAAAATGTGTAATATCCCTGCATGTAAAAATTGATAAGTCAAAATATTAGGGAATATCGGCCCCTCCTTAGAAAAACCATACTTAGAAAATACGGAATGGCGATTTTCAGAAGATTTTTCTAAGCTTTCTTTAAAAGCAATATATAGGGGATAACGTAATTGCCATTGGTATTGAGCTTGATGAGAAATTACTATTGTTTGATTTTGAACTGATAAAAAAATTTGATTAACTAAAGGAGTAGGAAAATCCGGTGATTCCTTTTCATTTTGCAGTAGTATTCTTGTTTCTTGTGGTATCCCTGAATTAGGACTAATTAAAACATCTAAAACTTGCTGTCCCAGAGAAGAAAACTGTTCAAAACTTACCCGTTCGTTTAAAAACTTTTTTTCTCCCGGCCAGGTCAAAACAAAAACCAAAGCATTAAGTAAAATCAATCCAATTGTAAAATAAGGAAACTTATTTAGTGCCGCCTTACGGCCAATGGGGAAAAAAATAAACATATTTATTCAGGTTTAACAAAAAGGCCGTCATCAACATAACCATAACTAATTTCCAGACATTCCTGGCTGTTTTGGGTCACCATCTGGCTTACCTGATGAGAATAAATAGTTTGAACCGATTTTAATGCTATTCCCGTTTTCGCATCTACCCAAACCTGAGAAGAAATCTCTCCATCCGGACGATTCATTTTAGCCTGATAAAGTACTGTTTCCTGTCCGGCGATGTTTCCTCCGGGACCGGTTTTTCCCTGATGAATAACAAACCAGAATTTAGACGGTTTTATTTTTTCAGGAGAAATTTCATTTATATGTACCGGAAAATTATGTCCTTCCAAAGTATTTTTCATCTTTGAATATAAATATTTCCCATCATAAACCTGAATACTATTTTCACTTTCCGTTCGAAACCGCAGCCCATCGGTAAAAACATCTACAATACTTTCGTCTTTCACTCCCATTATACAATTCTCAAAAACCTGTTTCCACTTTCCCTTAAAAGACGCCTCTTTAGGTTTAGATGTTCCACAAGAAATACATCCCCACAAAATTAACAATGCAATATTAAAAATTATAGCTTTTTTCAACATAATCCCCTCCTTTTTTTAGTAATGCCAACAATATTTTATTTTTTGGTAGTCGCCCGCCTAAGGCGGACGTTTTTATGTAATAATTCCTTCTAAATCAAAACCCAATGAACCTTCAAACGAATATTCTTCCCAGTTATTAATTGTAACAATTTAAAGACAATCTGCGGCTCCCTTTCTTACGCAGGCTACTTGTCCGCCAGTCTGTTTGGAGGAAAGCCTGCGGCTACCATATTTCTACAACTACCCTTTTTTTAAAATCAATCCTTTTATATCATATTTTTGTTTATAAAAAAAGCATTTTTTTTAATTCTTCTTCAACCAGTTTCCAATGGGTTCCCTTCCAATAAATCTTTTGGCAAAAAGGACATAGTGAAAATTCTTTTTGTGTTTGATAAACATAGGCAGGAACTTTTCCTTCGACTTTCAGTTTATCAACTTGAATCAAAAGCGTATTGCAAATTGTACAACGGGAAAAAATTTTATTTTTATCTAACTTTAAATCAAACGACTTAAACACCTGAATTAATTGTTCAGGCAAAAAATCACTTTTAATAAGTACTATTTTTAAAGCTTTTTTCCTGCTTAAGGTTGTATCCCGACTTAAAATGATTCTACTTTCTTTAAGACTTTGATAGATTAAATCTTTTTTGCCTTTAAACCCGGAAAAAGGTTCCCTCTTAAAATATAGACAGTCATAACCTAAAATACATAACCAGCGATGAAGCCGGCCTAACATAAAATCTACTAAAAATTTCATTTATTTGTTTTGTAACATCTGAATAAATTCATCCTCATTTAAAATGGCTAAATTTAGTTTCTTTGCCTTTTCATATTTTGAACCGGGATGTTCTCCTGCCACAACAAAAGTCACCCTTTTACTTACACTGGAAGATACGCTTGCTCCCAAAGCTTTAACTGTTTTTTGAGCTTCACTCCGGCTAAAACCTTTAAGTTCTCCGGTAAAGATAAAAACTTTCTCCTTAAGAGTTTGAGTTTTTAATTCTTTTTTTTCCTCTTTTAAAATCAACCCTGCTTTCTTGAATTTTTCAATAAGTTTTTTTACCGAATCCTGAAGAAAAAAATTGACAATTGATTCAGCCATAACAGAGCCAATCTCATAGATTCCTTCCAATTCTTCTTTTTTTGTTTTTATTAATTGATCAAGCGAATCATATCTCGCCGCCAACAATTCAGCCCCTTTTTCTCCTACATGATGAATGCCCAGTCCAAAAAGCAAACAAGAAAGTGGTTTTTGTTTGCTTTTTTCAATATTTCCGAGAAGATTGGAAGCCTTCTTTTCTTTAAACAATTCTAATTTAAATAAATCTTCTTTCTTTAAGAAATAAATATCCGCAAAATCATCTACCAATTTATTGAGAATTAATTGCTCAACCACTGCCTTACCCATTCCCTCAATATCCATTGCATTTCGGGAAGCAAAATGAACCAATCCTCTCTCTAATTGAGCAGAACAAAAAGGATTAATACACCGATAAAAAACTTCTCCTTTCTCTTTGGTTATTTTAACCAAACATTCAGGACATACCTCCGGAATTTTAAACTCTTCCTCTTTGCCAGTTCTTACACTTTCAATTACTTTAACTATTTTGGGGATCACCTCTCCACTACGTTCAATAACCACCCGGTCTTTAATTCTTATTCCTAATCGTTTGATTTCATCAAAATTATGTAAGGTTGCCCTGCTGATAGTTACGCCTCCACATTCTACCGGCTCAAGCTCAGCTACCGGGGTAAGCACACCTGTTCTTCCTACCTGAATAATAATCTTTTTTAAAGTAGTCGTTGACTGCTTGGCCGGAAATTTATAAGCAATAGCCCAACGGGGACTTTTGAGGGTAAAACCCATTTTTTTCTGACTCAATAAAGAATTTACTTTTACCACCACACCATCTATCTCATAATCCAATTCTTCTTTTTTCTCTGCCCATTTATTACAATATTTTATCACTTCCTCTATATTTTTATACAACTTAATATGAGGATTTACTTTTAAACCTAACTTGCCGGCTTCTTTTAAAAATTGCCAGTGACTAATAAACTCCTCTTCTCCCTCCATAAAACCGAAAGAATGAATAAAACAATCCAATTTTCGTTTACTGGTAATTCGAGGATCCAACAATTTTAATGATCCCCCTACTGCATTACGCGGATTAACAAAAGATTCCTGATTGTTTTTTTCCCTTTCCTTGTTTAGAGAAATAAAATCTACCCGTCCCATAAAAATTTCCCCTCTTACTTCTAACCTTCCGGGAGGAATACCTTTTAATCGGAGAGGAATAGATTTAATGGTTCTAACATTTAAAGTAATATCACTACCTACTTCGCCATTTCCTCTGGTTAATCCCTGGAAGAGAACCCCCTCTTCATAAACCAGAGAAACACCTATTCCATCAATTTTTAATTCTACCACATATTCAATATTTTCATCAGGTAATATTTTTTTTATTCTTTTATCCCATTCCTTTATTTCTTCTGCCGAATAAGTATTATCCAACGAAAGCATAGGAATACGATGTTTTACTGATTTGAAACCAGTTAAAGGTTGTTCGCTTACCCGTTGGGTGGGGGAATTGGGAGAAACATATTGGGGATATGAGATTTCTAATTCTTTTAATCGACACATTAATTTATCATATTCCGCATCGGTAATTTCCGGCTGGTTTAAAACGAAATAATGATAACAATGCTTTCTGATTTTTTCCCGTAAATCCTCAATTTCTTTTTTTGCTTCTGTGATTTTTTCCATAAAAGTGTCTGCTTAAAGTTTTATTTCTTTTTTTTTATTCTTTCTTCTTTTAACTTGTCTAATATCCCATTAATAAATTTTCCGGATTCAGCCGTACTATATTTTTTAGCTAACTCTACTGCTTCGTTAATAATAACACTTATGGGAATTTCCGTTAAATAAATAATTTCATAAGAAGCACTTCGTAATATATTGCGGTCAACTGCTGCCATTCTCTCTAATTCCCAATTATCCGCATATTTAGTAATTAAAACATCAATCTTTACTATGTTTTCGACAGTTCCCTCAACTAACTTATTAACAAACCTTAATATTTTCGGAGAGCGATTTTCTTTCAATAATGAAAATTCTTCGTCAACTTCGTTGTCTATCTTACAAACATCCATAAAATACAAAATTTGTAAAGCGCATTCCCTTGCTTTCCTGCGTACACCCATAAAATGCTCCGTCTTAAATTTTTTCCATATTTTAACTGATTTTATTTTTTCATTTTCCTAAACAAATTTACCATTTCGATTGCCGCTAAGGCACTGCTTGCTCCTTTGTTTCCCAGTTTAGTCCCTGCTCTCTCAATGGCCTGTTCTAATGTGTCAGCAGTAATTATCCCGAATATTACCGGAACGCCTGTTTGTAACGAAATCTGAGCAACTGCTTTGGATACTTCCGTAGCTATGTAATTGAAATGCGGAGTTGCACCACGAATAATTGTTCCCAAACAAATTATTGAATCATACTTGCCGCTTTTGGCCATAAGATCGGCTGCGTAAGAAATCTCAAAAGAACCGGGAACCCAAACAATATCTATTTTTTCTTCTTCCGCATCATGACGCATTAAA